>JBKHVM010000008.1:0-52324 GCA_046570065.1 Bdellovibrionia bacterium | reverse complement strand
CTTCATCTATATCTAGAATATTCCCAAAACCTTTGCAGGTTGGGCAGGCTCCAATAGGACTGTTAAAGCTAAATAGCTTTGAAGAAACCGGAGGGGGCGTGTAACCACAAACAGGGCAGCAAGCTTCTTCACTGAGTTTTAATGCCTCAGCCTCAGTGGAGAGCACGAGGGCTTGTCGAGATAGAAGTCCTTGGTTGTAACGGATGCTTGCTTCGTAAGCCTGCCCCAGAGAGTCAGCCAAACGACCTTGCTCCTCCATAGAAAAAGACATGCGATCAATAACGAGAAAAAAATCTTCTTTGGGCAAGCCTTTTTTAATTGCTTGAGGAGTGCTTATTTCAAGAATCTCACCAATTTCCATTTTGATTAAAGGTGAAATAGACTTTTCGTTCTTCTTTGCAGGAGATTTCTTTTTGGAATTTTGCGCAGGCGTGTAGATGCGCAAGTAGCCATCTTGTAAAAGCAACGAGTGTAACTTTCTTCCTTCGGCGACACGCTTTTCAGCAGAAATTTCAACTAAGATATAGCCACGTTTTCCATTGAAGTGGGTAAGTACTTTTTGAGTCGCATCAGAAACGGACTCCTTTTCGGTGGGACAATGGTGTGTGGGGCAGTAAGCAGTTCCAGCTTTTTCATAAAGGAGACGTAAGTAATCTATGACCTCAGTCGCTGTACCTACTGTTGAGCGAGAACTTTTGACACTATTTTTTTGCTCAATACTAATTGCTGGCGGAATATTTGAGATGCCCTCGATGTCTGGCTTGGGCGCTTTGTTCAAAAATTGCCGAGCATAGTTGCTCATGGATTCAATAAATCTTCTCTGACCCTCAGCAAATAAAGTTTCGAATGCTAAGGAGCTTTTACCGGAACCACTGGGGCCACAAACAACTGTCATTGAACCTACAGGAATTTTAACTTCAATATTCTTTAAGTTATTTTGTTTTACGCCCCAGAGATGGATATCTTTCATTCTTCGAGATCCTGTTTGTAAAAGTCAGTTGCTTCTTCGCTTCTAAAGTCAGAGGCTTTAGGTTCTGTTCCGGCAATAAACGGAAGTTTGATCGAACCTGGCGCTCCTTCTTTAGTAAGGCGGCCACTATCGTAGTCGACAGAAGCAAAGACAATACCTTCAGGTACTGGGAATGTCATCTGTGGAAGTTTGTCGTGAGCAGCTTTCATGTAATCCATCCAAATGGGAAGTGCAGAACGCCCACCGACTTCGCCAACGCCAATAGAGCGTTCTTTATCAAAACCTACCCACACGCCAGAAGCCACTTGCGGGGTGTAACCAATGAACCACGCGTCAAAATAGCCGTTGGTTGAACCTGTTTTGCCGGCGATTTCGCGGCCCAAAGATTGCGCGCGGACGGCAGTGCCATTGGGATCGTTAACTGTGCCTTTTAACATTTCTGTCATAATGTAAGCTGTTTCGGGTCTGATGATTTGATTTTCATCTTCAAAATAGATAGCCGGTTCAAGCTTGCGTGACTTTGGGTCTTTTTGGAAGTGAGCCATTTTGACAGCCGAGAGATCAGTGTTTTCTGCTAAAAAACTTGTACGAGCATCTTCGAACTCTTTTTCTTGAGCAGAGATTTCTTTTGTAAAGCGAGCATCGAGAGATACGTTTTCGAGTATGACTTTTCCATCTTTGTCTTCAACTTTGTGGATGAGAAGGGGCTTAATTCTTTTACCCATACGTCCAAAATGAGAAAATGCTTTTACCATTTCATAGAGAGTGACTCCACTAGAGCCTAAAGCTAAAGTAAAGTCAGGATTAATAGGGCTATAGATTCCCAATCGTTTTGAATAGCGTGTCGCCCAGTCAACGCCGATATCTTCCATGATTTTAACTGTTGGAATGTTGAGCGATTTAACCAAAGCATTTCTCATCAAAATATCGCCATTAAAATCTTTAGAAAAGTTTGAAGGCTTCCAAACCTTCTCATCTCCTTGGCCCTCTTCATTGTTGGCACCTTGTTTGTAAACAATGGGAGCATCTAGAATTGGGGTGGCTGCTGTATAGCCCTTTTCAAGAGCAGCGGCATAGACCAATGCCTTAAAAGAGGAACCGGTTTGGCGAGGAGCTTGAATTGCTCGGTTAAACTCTGAGCGAGCAAAGGAGTATCCGCCAACCATAGCTAAGATATCTTGAGTTTTTTGATCAAAGGAAATCAAAGCACCTTCCACCTCAGGATCTTGATCTAATTCAAGCTCAAGATACTTTGCGAAGTCAGGAAACTTTAGTTTTGCATTCTTGTTTTTTCTTTGGAGAGTCTTTTCGTTAGCAAATTGATTGCGCACGATTTTAACTTTGATTACATCGCCAACTTTAAGAGCTTGCGAAGGTTTTTTGATCAAAGCACTGTCTGATCTTACTTCAGTGTTTGGCTTTCTAGCCCAGCTCATGGTTTCAAACTCAATGAGGCCTTCAGCATCTGGAATCAATACAGCAACCAGGCCGTTACTGTCTTCAACGGATTTCACAATCCCTTCCACTGTCTCGTTTAGCTTTAAGAACGCAGGTAGATTTCCATCTTTTTTGCTAGGGGCGATTTCATCAAATTCACCATTGGGTAAAATCACGCGCTGAGGAGTAGATGCTAAAATTAATGATTTGCGCTTTTCTGCGAGCCACTTTTCTACCTCGTCAGAGTCTTGAATATTCTGTAAAGGTCCACGATATCCTTGTCTTTTATCAAGTGCTTTGAGGTGTCTCTCAACAGAAGCTTGTGCCGCATTTTGAGCGTCTAAATCGAGACCGGTATAGATCTTGATTCCCTTATCAAGGACAACACTTTCACCAAGCTGTTCAACTAAGATCTGACGAATAGTTTCAAGATAGAAGGGCGCTCGCTCCTCATAGTTCTCTTTGATATAGACTGTAACAGGCGTTTCAATTGCCTTCTCTGCCACATCTTTAGTGATATATCCAACATCAGCCATTCGTCGCAAAACGTAGACTTGGCGCTCTTTGGCGCGCTTGGGATTGTGTACTGGAGAATAGCGACTCGGCGCTTGTGGAAGACCAGCTAAAATAGCCATTTCAGGAATGGTGATATCTTTTGCTTTTTTTCTGAAGTAAACACGTGAGGCTTGTTCAATTCCATAAGCTCCTTGACCAAAATAAATTTGGTTTAAGTAGAGATAGAGAATATCTTCTTTGCTAAGGTTTTTCTCCATTTCAAACGCTAGGAGCATATCTTTAATTTTTCGTGTGAATGTCTTTCGCTCGTGAGTAAGAGAGTTTTTGCAACCTGCTGTGTAATTGTAGATCCACCCTGAACTGTTCTTCCTGCCCGAAGATTTGCCAACGTAGCACGGAGAATTGCTTGAAAGTTGACTCCTTTGTGTTGAAAAAATTGATCATCTTCTGCTGCGAGAAAGGCGTTGATTAAATCCTTTGGGATTTCGTTGTAGGTGATAAGAGTTCTTTTTTCTCTTAAAAACTCACCAATTTTTTTATTATTGCGATCATATACTTGAGATACGAGCAGTGGTTGATAATCCGCAACTGTGATGAGTTGAGGCAAATCTTTTTTAATAGACTCAATGACAAAGTACACAGCCGTAAAAGCAGATATGATCAGCATTACGCTTGCTAAGCCAAAAATAATTAAGAACTTTTTCATTGAGGCCTCTCCTTGATGTGAAGACATCTTAGCATTGAGGCCTAGGTGGGTCTAGTCGCCAGTAGGTCCTAACAACAATGCTAGGACCTAGGTCGGAGGACTATTTTGCTTTAGATTTTTTGTTAGAATTGCTCTTGCTGGATTTAGCTGGGACATCGAGAGCATCGCGAATTTCATCGCTACACACGCTATTTACACCAGGGCAGCTTGATTCGCAGAACTCTTTTAATGGGCCAACATGTTTATCGATATCATTCTTAACATCAGAAGCTGAAGACTCACTGGTGCGAGATTTTGGTTGTGGTCCTAACATCGTGAGCTCATTGTTTAGAACATTACGACGCTGGGCAGATTTTTGCATTTTCTGCTGAACAGCACTTGCGCGCATTTGAAGTGCTTCGTTTGCTGCAACCATCTTTTGTTGTGCTTCTGACATCTGTCGAACAACCATCTGCTGTGCTTCGTTGGCTTCCTTTTCAGCTTCCATTTGCATCTCACCTAATTGTCCTGATGCAAACTTTAGTGAATCTTCCATGTCTGTTATGTCGGATTGAAGGTTATTCATTGTCTGAATAAGCTCTTCTTGTTTTTGACGGTGATCTTCAATGGCAGCCATTCTCTTTTGGTCGTAGCTCGCCATACAGTCATAAAAGTTGGCGTTAAGTTCATTTTTGCGGGCTTTCGCACTCTTGAAGCTGCTAGCGCGCCCCTCTGCTTTTTCAAGATCTTGCTTCATTTTTCTTACTGCCGCTACGCAAGATCTTTTTGAGGCTGCCTCTGAAAGAGCAATTAGCTGAGCGTTGAGCTCGCGATCAAGCCTGACCATTTGTCCCTGCAATTTGGTCATTTCCATGTTCTTAGCGCGAATTGTTTCTTTATTTTGTTGTTGTTGCTCCTGAAATTCTTTCGCTTGTTGACGCTTCTTCTCAGAAATCTCACGCTTGAGTTTTTGCAACTCAACTTCAGCTTCACGGAGTTCTTTTTGCACTTCTTGCATTAACTTTGAGTTTTCTTCTTTTGCATCAGCAAGTTCTGTTTGCAGGTCTTTCTCTTCGGTATCGATTTCCTTCAGTTCATCTTCAATTTCTTTTTTTCTCTCAAAGTAATCTTTACCAGACATCTGTGGACATTCTGTGGTCGCACCATTGCCTGCTTTGGGCAATCCAAGAGCATCAAATAGAATACTCTGTGTGCTAAAGGATTGTCCACTCATAACCTCGTTGCATTCCATTGCTTTACGAATACAGTCTTTACCAAAGGCACCTTTTTTACAGGCATCGCCAATTTCTTTTAATGAATCCTTGGCTTCAGATCTTAAATCTTTACAAGAATCACCAATTTCAAAAGTAGAGCGTCGACAATCCTCTTCGCTGTTTCCTGCCTTTTTACAGTCTTGAAACATTTCATATTTAGTTTGCTTTGAGTCTTCCTTTTTTTCCTTCTTCTCTTCCTTCTTTTCTTCCTTCTTTTCTTCTTTTTTGTCTAGCTCTGTAGATGTCGTAGGTTTATCTTCTTGAGCATTAACAGTGGGAATCTGAAAATTCACAGCAAGAAGAAAAATGACGACTATTTTGACAAGTGAATGAGTTGTATGACTTAAAAGCTTCATCATTTGAGTCTCCTCGTTATAAAGGAAGATGCTGCAATAGTAGGGCCAAAAATAAGCCCCTGTCTAAATGCTGCACAGTTGATTCTAGTCCTATTATGTTAGCAGTGTTTTAAAATGGAACAGCTTTTGAATCTTGATCCTCTGAGTTTTAAACCTTAGTCTAGAGGTGTAGAGATGTTGTCATTTCGTTTATTGCTCGTAAGTGCCTTATTGCTATCAGCTTGTGAAGGTCAATTGCAGTCAGATATTCAAACGGGATCTGAAGACGTTGTGACCTCTCCTATAGTTGGAGGAGAGGTCGTTTCTGAAAAGCATATCATGAGACAATATGTAGTTGGGATTAGGGGCTTCAAAGAAAAAGATTCTCGTCTGGCATTTTCATTTTGCACAGGTGCTTTTGTTGCCGACAATGTTGTCATCACTGCAGCTCACTGTTTTGGAGATCGAGAGATGAGTTACCAAGTTGTTTATGGCAATAACTTAAAGGACCTTAATGCACCAAAATCTGAAGTGGAGAGGGTTCTGATTCATGGAGGATACAGCGATGAAGCAGAATTTGGTGAGGACAATGATCTTGCCCTTGTAAAGATCGTGGGTAAGAAGCCATCGTTTATTAAAACTTTGGAGCTTCTTGAAACACCACTACAAAGCTCGTTTAATTTTACTGCCATTGGTTACGGAGCAACTCATGGTCGTGAGGATGGGACTGATAGTGAAGCCGGTGAGCTGAGAATAGTTTCTAAAAAAGCTTTGCCTATGAGCTCAGGAAAGGCGTTTTTTAGAGTGGATCAGAACGCAGGACAGGGTGTCTGCAGTGGAGATTCTGGTGGCCCTGCTATCGTAGAGATTAAAGGCAGACGCTATATTTCCGGTGTTGCTGTGGCCGTGTATTTTGAAGGAACTCAAGAAGAAATAGAGAAACGCGCACAACTTAGAAATCGCGATTATTGCCAAGAAATGGCTTATTATCATAGCGTTCCCCACTACTTTGATTGGATCGTTAAGGGTGTGGCTCGTCTCATTTAGACTTTGAACCAGTTATTTTCCCCAAATGCCGCATATTGGATTTAGGCAGATAAAATATACCTAAGTATATATAATAATTGCTTAATAATATTATTTGATATATTATTAACAAAATATATAATATACTAAAGAATATAAATATTGGGGTGAACACATGAGGAAGAATAAGTCCCTCATAAAAACTCAACGCAAATCTTTAGATGAAAAGTTAAAATCTTTTTCTTTGGCGAAATCAGAGATTCGTCCTAAATCTGGATGGATAAAGGCTATTCGTGAGGCCTTGGGAATGACAACTACGCAGTTGGCAGAGCGTCTGCAAATTAAACAGTCAGGAGTTGTTTTTTTGGAGAAGCGAGAGGTTGAAAAAAAAGTTACTTTAGAAACTCTCGAGCGCGCAGCTCATGCACTCAACTGTGAATTGGTTTATGCCCTAGTCCCAAAGACCACGCTAGAGCATGTTGTGGACTACCAAGCTCAAATAGTCGCGCAAAAAATTTTAAAGCGTACCACACATACTATGCACTTAGAGCAACAAGAAGCAGGGGCTGCAGAAACAGAACTTCATGAAGCCGAGCTTGCAAATGAATTGAAGTCAAAACTGGATCGAAGATTATGGGGCGGTGGCAATGGCTGAAATTAAATTAAGTTACCCACAAGGTGCAACCTTACTCAATCCCAACGAAATTGCAGGACTCAAGCTTAGCTATATCTCCACGCAAAAAGAACTTAATGCTGTTGAACAAGATAATATCTTAAAAGGTGAGGTATGGGCTTTCTCAAAAACACGGAGAAATTTTTTAACTGAAAAATTTATGCGTGATTTGCACAAACAGATGTTTGGACTGGTTTGGAGTTGGGCGGGGACTTATCGCAATACAGATAAAACAATTGGTGTGGCGTGGTTTCGAATTCCAGAAGAAATGAATAAACTCATTGCTGATGTTCGCTATTGGATTACTCACTCGTCTTATCCTGTTGATGAAATTGCAGCTAGATTTCATCACCGTTTGGTTTGGGTTCATCCGTTTCCAAATGGAAACGGCCGTTGGGCACGTGTCATGACAGATATACTTCTCTTCAATTTGGGGTATGAGCGTTTTACTTGGGGAGCTAACTTAAAGGCGGGAACCCTTGGTGAACATGGAGAGGCGCGCAAGCTCTATATTCAAGCCTTAAAAAAAGCTGACGGTAAAAAATTTGATGAGCTGCTGAAGTTCGTGAGATCATAAGGCCAAGCTGAAAAAAAATCGCCCCAAAGTAGGGCGATTTGTGTTTGGCAATTGAATGTCATTCATTTTTTCAAAGACAAGATCACTTGATTGCTCAGAAATCTAAAGGGCACTTGTGCAATGCGGACACTTCTTTGCTTTAAGAGAAATCACCGAAAAACACTCTGGGCACTCCTTGGTGGTGGGAGAAGATGGTGCCTCTACTGGGGCAGCTTGCATTTTATTGACAGCTCTTACCAACATAAAAATAGCAAAGCCAACGATGACAAAATCAATGATAACATTGGCAAAAAGGCCATAGTTCAGAGTTGCTGCACCTGCTTTTTTTGCTTCTTCTAATGTGGCATATTCTTGACCATTGAGAGCAATAAAAAGATTGCTAAAATCAATTTTACCCATTGCAAGAGACAGCACAGGAGTCAAAATATCTCCAACAAAAGAGGACACAATTTTAGAAAACGCGGCACCTATGATAATGCCCACAGCCATATCAAGAACATTTCCGCGCATTAAAAATTTTTTAAATTCTGCAAACATGGGATTTTCTCCTCTTAATTAAAAGTTAGCAACTAATGAAGTTGTATAGGTTGTATCTGTTCTTTCGCCACCAACGGGTCCAATATTCTGATATTTCAAAAGATAAGAAATTTTAAGAGAAAATGTCTGGCTCAACATCACATTGAGCGAAGCTTCGGTGTTGGCAAGATAAGCATCGCTGTTAGTGAAGTTCGGTAGATATTCAGCCCAATATTTAAATGTTAACTCTTTGCTTAGGATACGATTAAACTCAGTATAGAGACGTCCAAAATTACTGTTATCAATTTTAGAACCAACAAAGTGTGTTCGTGTGTAACGATAACCAAGTTCAAAAAACCATTTATAAGCTTCATCATTGAAAAGAAAATATTTACCACCGAGATCGGTAGAGTCCCTTTGCACAAAGCCTGCGTAAACATCACTCTCAGCCTTTTGCCCCAAAAAGAATGATAAATCTTCAACTAAAGCACGATCATAACGAATACCCGCATCCCAATTACGAGCACTTTCTACGCCCTCTGATGTAGTTTGAACATAGCGACCATCAATCGTGTAAGAGTTTGCATCTGCCTTATATGTATTTTTTGTTTTTAAGGAATAACTCTCTGACTTCGAGTTACCGCTGATTACAACAGCACCAGCTTCAGCTTCGCCCTTAAATTGTGCATTTGCATTGAAGCCAAAAAACAATGTCGCCAGTGTTATTAAAGAAATAATTTTTTGCATTTTAAATACCCCTTACTTTAGTCTAGGCAGAATAGGAGTGAACCTCCAGTTAAGTCAATTCAGCAAATTGCCAGTCACAAAGTTTTGTGGTAAAAGTTCTCATGCAAAAGGGATACAACTCTGATTTAAATATACGCGGCAAAAGTTATCATATTCAGACTGAAGACTGGGGACAAAATAACCCATTTATTGTCAGCCGCATTTTTTGCAATGGTGCCGTACTAAAAACAATCAAAACACCGTATGAGATTGTTCTAAAAACAGGCAAAATCTACACCGACGAAGCCATCAAAGAAGGCTTAAAGATTCAACACAATCGAATTATCGATATCCTAGTCGAGGGTGGCGCTATTTAGGTTTTCTAGGCGGAGGTCGTATGGTCGCACCTCTTTTTCTCGCTTAGAATAAAGGCATGATTGATCTCACTCATGTTTATAAGACCTATGGACAAGATCGCCATGCATTGCGCGATATAAAACTTCAAATTCAGAAAGGCGAATTTGTCTTTCTCACTGGCCCTTCGGGCGCAGGCAAATCCACATTATTCAAATTAATCACTGCATTTGATCGCGTGACATCAGGTTCAATTGTTGTGAATGGGCGAAATCTTTCGTTAATCAATAGTGCTCAGGTGCCTAGCTTTAGAAGAGAGTTGGGCGTGGTATTTCAAGATTTTAAGCTTCTTAAGGATAGAAGCGTTTTTGATAATATTGCATTGCCATTGGTCATCCGCGGCGAGGCTATGTCGTTAATTCAAAAGAAAGTATCAGACACTCTAGAGAAAGTCGGGCTTAGCTCTAAACAAAATGATCTGCCGGATTATCTCTCGGGTGGAGAACAGCAGCGTGTGGCAATTGCTCGTGCCATAATTCATCAACCTGCATTGCTTGTAGCGGATGAGCCTACCGGAAATCTTGATCCTGATCGCAGCCGAGAAATTATGGATCTATTTGAACGAGTTGCCGCTCAAGGGACTACTGTTTTTATTGCTTCCCATGATCATGAGCTCATAAAAAGCAGAAGAAAAAGAACTCTTAAAATTGAAAACGGAATTCTCAATGGAGGCGAGTTGTGTACAAGCAGCAGTCTCTAAACTTTTTTTCTACCTTAGTGTCTTCACTAAGCATGCTGGTATTGAGCTTCACGCTGCTTGCTATACATAATTTAGACAATCTTCTCAGTGCTTGGGGAGAGCAGATGCAAATTTCTGTTTATCTAGAAGATAGCATTAGTGACATTGATCAAATGGCAATCGAAGAAAAGTTGAGCCAGTTCAAAGAAGTGTCTTATTTTGAAGTGATCACTCAGCAAAAAGCGCTAGAGATGCTCAAAACTCAGATGGCAGGTTTTGCAAATGAACTGAGTGAAGATCAAGAGCTGATTGAGTTGATTCCTCTTTCATATCAAGTTTGGTTAGATCAGAAGATAGACCCCAGAGAGCGAGTGAGTGTAACTCAGCAAATTGCAGGAAACATCAAGACTTGGCCCGGGGTTGTGGACGTTTCGTATGGTCAAGATTGGCTCAATAAATATGGAAATCTAGTTGCTGTAGCTAAAAAAATATCTGTGTTTTTGGCATTCTTGGTTTTGATGACTTCAATTCTTGTTTTTTCCAATGCGATTAGAGCTCAAGTGGATTCAAAACGTTATGAAATCGAAGTGCTTGAATTGATTGGTGCGACTTCGGCGATGATTCGTAGACCTTTTTTAATAAAAGGTGCTGTTATGGGAACCACAGCCTCTTTGCTAGCTCTCACAATGACTTACTTTTCATACCTTGTTCTCAAGAACGCGATGGCGGGCCAAGGGATGTTTTCAACTCTAGCTGCAAATTTTACGTTTTTAAATATTTGGGGTACTTTGTTCTGTCTGCTTTGTGGCTGCGTGGTTGGAATTTTGGGCTCTTATCTATGTGTCGTAAAAATCAATACTGGGTGGGCAGCCGCTAATCGATGAGAATTGCAGCGTTACTTTTCTTTTTAAATGTCACTATTTTGGCACCATTTGCTGCCACGGCGGAATCTATTTCTCCAAAAGGTGAAAGCCAGTTTGCATTAAAGGAAAAAGAAGAAAAGGTCTTAAAGCTTCTCTATTCGTTGAACCGAAATATCAAAAGAACTGTCAGTGAGAAGGCAAAAATAGAAAATGAAAGTGATTATTTAGAGGCAAGCCTAGAGCCGCTCAATCGTGAAATTGCCGATAAAGAAGAATTGATAAAAAAGCAAAGAACGTATCTTGCCAAACGCCTCAAAGCTATGAGCACCCTCTCTGAAGGCGGATGGCTTAAGTACGTGCTCTCAAATCAATCAGCATCTGACATGGATCGAAATTTACGTCTCATGGGTTTAATCTCCAAAAGAGATCAAGAATTAGTAAGGCGCTTTAAGGAAGACTTGAAGCAAGTCGGTCTCAAAAAAGAGAAGCTCGAAAAAAGAAAACAAGTTTTATTGCAAAAACAAGAAAAACTTAGGCAACAAGAAATCAAGCTCGCTGCAGAGATTTCAAATAAAAATAAAATCTTAGATAAAATTAAAAAGCGACAGCTATTTACTCAAAATAAAATCGAAGCGTTGCGTAGCCAAAAAGAATTTCAAAAGTACCAAGATTCAAGCCTGTTAGATCTTTTAACTAAACCATCATTTGCACAGGATAAGGGTCAGCACTTGTTTCCGACTAGAGCTGGTGTGGTAAAAAGAAATTTTGGTGTTGTGAAAAGTCCAGAGCATTATTATGCGCTAAAACATAAAGGTGTATTCATCGAAACAGAAAGAGGCGAGGCCGCTCAAGCTGTTGCTGCTGGCAATGTTATGTTTACAGGTTTGATACAAGGAATGGGTTATACTGCAATTTTGGACCATGGGGACCACTACTACTCGGTGTACTCTAATCTCGACCAAGTTCTAGTTCGCGTGGGGCAAGAAGTCGCCAAGAGTGATGTTGTAGGTAAGACAGGATATTCTGCAATGAACGAAGCTAGTGGTTTGCATTTTGAAATACGACATTTTTCTGAAGCATATAATCCTCTCGCTTGGGTGAAAGGTTTGGAGTTATGAAATTTTTTAAGGGACGTTGGAGCAAATTTTTTATTGCGGGCTTTTTGCTCTTAACTTTAATTTTAATGGCCGAAGCAAGGCTTCAGTTTAAATCTGTCGCACAAGATAGATATAGTGAATTACAAACTTTTTCTAAAGTATTGAATTTGGTTCAGCAATACTATGTTGAAGAAGTTGATACCAAAAAGATGATTTATGGTGCGGTTAAAGGCATGCTTCGCGAATTAGATCCCCACACTAGCTTTATGCCCCCAGATTTGTTTAAGGATTTTGAAACAGAAACTAGTGGTGAGTTTGGTGGATTGGGTATTGAAATTTCAGTGCAGAGTGGTGTCTTGACGATTATCTCTCCAATTGAAGACACACCGGCTTGGGAAGCTGGCATCAAAGCTGGCGATAAAGTTATTGCTGTTGATGGAAAGTCCACAAAAGGCATGAGCCTGGTGGAAGCTTCGCAGCTCATGCGCGGGAAAAAAGGATCAAAAGTCATTTTAAAGATTGTGAGAGAAAAAGAAGAGAATCCTCGAGATATTACTATTGTTAGAGGTAGCGTAAAAATCAAGTCTGTGAAGTATACAGATCTTGGAGACAAATATGCTTATATCAAAATCACAAGTTTTATTGAAAATACAGCTCGTGATTTAGATAAGGCCATCCAAAATCACATTGCCAAAAATGGCAAAGTAGAAGGGTTGTTAATTGATCTTCGTAAAAATCCGGGCGGTCTTTTAGATCAAGCAATTAAAATCAGTGATATGTTTCTTAAAGAAGGAAATATCGTTTCGACAATTGGCCGCAACAAAGAAGAAAAAGATGTGGCTGTTGCCAGCAGAAAAGGAAAGTACACAGATTTTCCGGTAGTGATTTTGGTTGATGAGTATAGTGCTTCTGCAAGTGAGATTGTTTCTGGTGCCCTTCAGGATAATAAGAGAGCTCTTATTGTGGGCCAAAGAACTTTTGGTAAAGGATCCGTGCAGTCTGTGGTCAAGCTTGGCGACGGTAGCGGCCTTAAACTGACTGTTGCGAGATACTACACGCCAAGTGGTGTATCTATTCAAGCAGAGGGAATTCATCCAGATATTCGCATTGATGATGTAGATCCTGAGGCGTTTAATAAAGCCATTCTGAGCCAAAAGGTAACTCGTGAAGGTGATATTGCGGGGCACCTAAAGGGCGATAAAGAAGTAGAGGCCGAGCTTGCTGAAAAGCAAAAAGAGTCAGGCACTTCAGCTTGGTGGAAAGAAGTTGGGTCTAAAAAAGAAGATAACTTATCGCCACGCGAAAAGCTATTTAAGGCAGATTATCAAGCATATCAGGCATTTGCTTACCTTAAAGCTTGGAAAACCTTGAAAAGGATCAGTCTCTAATCTAGTCTTCACAGTGAAGAACACTCCTGCAACGAGGTGCTTGTGCTCATCACTGTGATTTCTTTCTTCATTTCTTTTGCTCATGCTGTGGGCTTTGAATCTGGTAACATTCGCACTGTTGTGCCCATAGAGGGAACTCTTAAGGTTCGCTGTCTAGAAAGCACAGCCCCAGAAGAAGTAACATTTAGTTGCCGAGATCGAGTGATGGATCCTTCGCCTTACGATTATTTTATTGGACCTGCCATTGGAAATTATTCGCGATTAAAGCTTGAGCTAGAAAGTGCTTCACCAGACAAGTCAAAACGCTTCAAATCTACAGATTATTCGATTATTGAAAATAGAAGCTCTGAACGGATCAACTTGTGGATTTCTAATCTCTTTCAGAAGCCACTCTTAAAGGTTGGCGCAAACGCCATGACATATCGATTTTTGGATTATAAAAATAATGTTGTCACACAAGGTAACTTTGAAGTGACAGTAAATTTAGGTTCTACGAGAAGATGCCCTGATGCGAGTCATATTTCTTATAAGTCTTCTGACTGCGCTTCTCAGTACTCTTTTTGCCAAGAGTATTTTGCAAACTTTAACTACTGCAAATAAAAAAAGCCTCTATCCCTTTCGAGATAGAGGCTCATTGCTATTCAATTAATTAGTTCATTTCTTCTTTTAATTCAGAAGCTGGAACTTCTTTAACTTTTACTGACTTCATCAAGAAAGCAATAACCTTCTCTTCAGTTATCATGTAAGTGAGGCGGCTCATTTGTTCAGGCTTTGAGTAGAATTCGCGAATACGCGCGACTTCAATTCCTGTTTGCTGAGCATACTCGTTAAACTTAGCATCAACATCTTCTTTTTTGCAGATAAGATCTTGTTGTTTAGCCAACTCATCAATCAAGAAGCTTGATTGAATCATTTCATTTGCAGTCTTAGTAAAGTCAGCATCCCACTTCTCAACATAAGCTTCAAAATCAGAAGATCCCATGCCTTGCTCAGTCATGCGACGTTTGAAGTCTTCGATAAGAGTTGCTTTTTGTTCCTTGAGAATTGAAGGCGGAACATCAACTGGATTTGCAGCAACAAGTTTTTTAAGAAGGCGATTTTTGAAAGCATCTTCAACGCGCTTAACTTCGCCAGACTCTAAGTCGGCTTTGATCGTTGACTTAAGTTCTTCAAGAGTTGCTGGTCCACCGAGTGATTTAACGAACTCTTCAGTTAGCTCAGGCAAGACTTTAACTTGGATGTTTTGGAGAGTTACTTTGAACTCAACAGGCTTTCCAGCCAATTCTACTGCATGGTATGGATCTGGGAATTTAAGTTGAAGAGATTTGCTCTCTCCTTTTTTCATTCCAACAACGCCTTCTTCAAAGCCATCGATGAATTGTTTAGCACCTAATTCAAGGTTATGATTTTTGCCAGCGCCATTTTCAAGAGGTTTGCCATCTACAAAGCCTTCAAAATCAATAATTGCAACGTCGCCATTTTTAGCAGCGCGATCTTCTTTTAGATCTTCGAAGCTAGCGCGAGATGAGCGAATGTTGTTAAGAACTTCTTCAACTTTTGAGTCGTCAAAAGCAAGCTTCTCTTTTTCAACTTCGAGACCTTCGAACTTGTTAAGTTTGATTTCTGGACGAATATCAAAAGAAGCAGAAAACACAAAATCTTTTGATTCTGTTGGATCTTCAAACTCAAACTCAGGGTAGCTAATTGGGTCTAACTTGTGCTCAGTTAAAGCCGCAGAGTAGTGCTTAGTGATTAAATCCTGAGCGACATCTTGTCTAACGCGGTCCAAGTACATAGATTTGATTGTCGACAAAGGAGCTTTTCCTTTGCGGAAGCCCTTGATAGTTACTTCTTTTTGAATCCCTTCAAACATTTTTTTGAAAGAGTCTGCAACAAGAGCAGCAGGGATTTCGATATTTAATTTACGAGAAAGGGTTGAAACCTTTTCAACATTTGATTTCATGTCTTTGTCTCCTATAAGCGCGACGTTTACGCAAGTGCGTTAAAACCGCTGGATAATGGCAGAGAGGGGCGCTAAAGACAAGCAAATTACGCCTCGCGAAATGATTCGTTCTTAGATGTTGGCCACACTGTAAACTCAGGGGAAAAAATGCAAAAAAAAATCCATTTAGTCACAGGTAAAGGCGGAGTCGGCAAGTCTGTATTGGCTGCGGCGTTGGCCCTGCGTGAAAGCCAGAGGGGGAGTTCGCTTCTGGCTGAACTAGGCGATCGGAGCTTTTATCAAGACTTCCTTGGGTTGGGGCCAGTTTCTTACCATCCCACCCGCTACCAATCAGTAGATGTGGTGTTATGGTCTGGAGCAGATTGCCTTAGAGAATATGCTAAATATCTCATCAAAGTGGACTCCCTCACAAAGCTCTTTTTTGAAAACTCTGTCATGCGCACTTTTGTAAACATAGCTCCTGCATTGCCGGAACTAGCCATTATGGGAAAAGTGACTAGTGGTCCTAGGCGCCACGGCCCTCCGCTAAAATACGATTATTTGACTGTGGATGCTTTTGCCACTGGGCATTTTTTAGCATTGATGCGCGCAGCACCCGCTATGGCTCAGGCAATTCCCTTTGGCCCTATGGGTGAGCAGGGGAGGGGGATCCTAAAAACTCTTCAGGACAAAGAGCTTTGCGAGTACCACATAGTGACTCTGCCCGAAGAGCTTCCCCTCAAAGAAACACTTGAGCTTAAGGCCCAATTAGAGTCTGAGTTTGGAGTTATTCCAAAAATATATTTAAATAAGGCCTTCAATGTGCATGACAACTTTAGGTTTCCTGAGAGTGACTTTGGCGAGTATCTAAAATTTCAGGTGAGTAAAACCAAATTTGCGCAAGATTATCTTAACGAAAAACAAATCTCATTTACAGAGATTCCATGGTTTTTGCACGGCACTGGCGCTGAAATTGTCCAATCTGTGGTTGAGGTCTTAAAATGAGTTATAAAATCTTTGAGAAAGCAAAAGTACTCATTTGCGTGGGGAGTGGTGGGGTTGGCAAAACCACAGTCGCCGCGGCTCTTGCTGTGGTAGCCGCACGAGCCGGCAAGAAAGTCCTTGTTTTAACCATAGATCCATCAAAGCGCTTAGCACAGACTTTAGGAATTGAAGGGCAAAAAGATATCGTTAAAGTTCCAGATCAAAATTTTGCCGGTGAAATTTTTGCTGGAGTTATTGATCATAAGAAAACCTTTGATGAGTTTTTGGCCAGAGCAGCTTCCAAGTCAGGCGCACTAGAAAAAATGTTTAACAACAGGCTCTATCAGCAGCTTTCGACTAATCTTGCCTCCTCGCAAGAGTTTACTTCCCTAGAGAAACTCTATGCTGCTTATGAATCAAAACAGTATGATCTCATTATTCTGGACACTCCACCGTCAAAGCATGCCATTGATTTTTTAAATGCTCCGCAAAAGCTCTCTGCTCTATTTAGTGAGAACATAACTAAATGGTTTAAAGGGCCAGAAAAAGTAGGATTGCTGTCGAGCCTTATCAATACGGGCACACGGCAAGTGTTAAAAGTTTTAGAAATGCTGACTGGTGGAACTTTTATTAAAGAATTAGCTGATTTCTTTTCGAGCATTGAAGCTTGGCAAGGCAAATTGCAGGAAAGAACTTTAAACGTTCACCGCATGCTCACTTCAAGTGAAACTCAATTCTGTTTAGTCACAAGTTTTGATGAGGCTCAGCTATCTGAGGCAAAAAAATTGTCACGAGAAGTGCGTAAGGGCGGTTACAACCTCAATGCGGTCATTTTAAATCGTGCTTTTCCATCTTGGGACCTTAATGCTGTAGAAGCAGGGTTGTCGTCAGAGGCAGCGGAGATTTTTACAAACTTTCAGAAGTACTTTAAAAACCGCCAATTAAAATACGATCAGTTTATAAAGGATTTACCTGCCGACGTTGATTGCTATCGTCTAGCAGATTTTAACCAAGATATTTCTGATTTAAATTCCCTCGGAATGGTCAGTGCTCAATTGGAGAAAAGTCTTAAATGAAAATTGTAACTTTAGTTTTGCTAGTCGTTCATTTGACTTCATGTGCTCATTTAAATGAGCTTTTCACAGACAGAAAAAGTGACGCTGAGAAATCTCAACCATCAGCCCAAGAGTTGGCATTTTTTGAGCGCGGAGAAAAAGAGCTCAAAGAGAGAAACTTTGAAGAAGCACAAAAAACATTTAGAGAATTTTACGAAAAAAATCCCTCAAGCTCATTGCTCAATTTAGCTATCTTGGGCGAAGCCGATGCTCTTCATCAGCTGGGTCAGAGTCAAGAGGCTCTTTCGCGGTTAACTCAATTGCGAGACAGATCTATCACAAGAAACCCTAGCTTTGCGGCACTAGCAAGCTATCGCATGAGTTTTATTTATGAGGATTTGGGAGATGTAGAAAAAACTTTGGCTGCTTTGGTTGAGGCAGAAAGCCAAAAAAGACATCTTTCTCCTTTGGTGGTGCATGCAGAAATTCCGGCGCGCAAAGCGCGCAACTATTTAAAGATGGGTGCAAGCTCTGAGGCGCGAAGATGGGTTGAGCAAGCTAACCGCGGGGTTGAGTACTTGCGCTCTCATTACAAATCTAAAAATGATGATTGGTTAGCAGAGGTATACTTCAATATGGGTAAAATCTCTTCTCAGTCTCAATTAGATCTTACGTGGGAGCAGCGAATGGAGTCTTATCATTTGGCTTACCCTTTTTTGTATAAATCAGTTTTGCAGAATGTAGAACCATGGTCTGAGAATTCGATGCAAGCTCTACTTTTTATCTATCAAGATATGTCTCGTTTACTGTATGAAAATGTACCGGGCACGAAAAAGCTGAGAGCAGATCGCAATAAGGCTAGTTTGCTAAAAGTTGAGTTGGATACGGCTCGGCGCTATCGCCCATTAAATCCAGAGACAGCACATATGAATTTAAAAGCACTATTCAAAGTAGAAGATACTCTTTACAAAACAGTAAATGACATTGTGTATTCAGGCATTAGCGATATGGAATTGACCCCTGAGTCGGAGAAGCGTAGTACCATACTTCGCGGCTATCGTTTGGTAAATCCAGAACAAGAACGAGAAGCTCTGCCAGGTCAAGATCCTAATCTTTAGGGGGAATTTATGGAAAAGGTTCAGCTCACTCTACATAAAAAGAGCATTGAGAACTACGACAAGATTTGTGAATGGTTTTCTCAAAAGACAGCAACTCTTTCTTTGCCGATTTATTCTTCTTATGACATTCGTGACAGCGGATATAAAGTTTCTAACGTTGATGCTAATATTTATCCAGCAGGGTTTAACAATATTTGTCCGGCTGACAAAGAGACCACTGTGGAGCTTTTTGAAAACTACTTTAAAAAACACTACAGTATGAGCACTCAGAATATTTTGTTGGTAACTGAAGAACACACTTCGAATGCATACTACTGGGATAATGTTCATGCTATTAAATCCCTTATTGAGGCAGGTGGCAGAAAAGTTGAAGTGGCTATTCCTAAAGAGCTTGCAGAGCCATTACAGCTAACAAGTGCATCTGGAAAGTCAGTCACTGTTTATTCAGCTCTTGCAAATTCACCTTTGTTTGAAAGTTTTAAGCCAGATCTTATTGTGAGCAACAATGATTTTTCAGTCCCTTACGAAGATTGGGCTCCAACTATTCCTTGGCCCATCAATCCACCACGTGAATTGGGTTGGTATCAGCGGAAAAAATCAACTTACTTTAAACATTACAACAATCTTGTAAACGAATATGCGCAAGTGGCACAGGTAGATCCTTTCTTGTTGCGAGTCGAGACCGAGCTTTTTGCCAATTTTGATATAGGCGAAGAGTCTTCACGCAAAGCCTTGGCTGATCGAGTAGATGCGATGTTAGAAAGTTTGCGTGTGGAATATAGAAAAAGAAATATAGATTCTGAGCCGTTTGTTTTTGTTAAGAACAATGCTGGAACATATGGTTTGGCGGTAGTCAAAGTCAGCTCGGGCCAAGAAGTTCTTGAGTGGTCTTACAAGTCTCGCAAGAAAATGAAAGCGGCTAAAGGTGGAAGAGACGTCGAAGAGGTCATCATCCAAGAGGGTATTCCATCTATAGTGCAAGCTGATGGCGCAAGTGCTGAGCCAGTGATTTACATGGTTGGCTGCGAACTAGCAGGTGGCTTTTTAAGAACCCATTCTGAAAAGAGCTCAACAGAAAGTTTGAACTCACCTGGTGCTGTTTACAAGCGACTTTGTGTCAGTGATTTGGCAATCAATGCCATTGGTTGCCCTGATGAGAACGTTTATGGTTGGACAGCTAAGCTAGGGCTTTTAGCCATTGGTCTAGAAGCTAAAGAGATGGGTGTCGAATTTAAACAGTATCAAAACGAACCATGTCGTAGTTAAAGGCACTTAAGTCGAGCCTTGTTGAGTTTCGGTCAAAACAAAAGAGAAATGTGATAGTATTTCTGTAGGTGGAGAAACTATGAAATACTTTTTTTACTCGGTAGCCGTAGCGGTAATTTCTTTTGTTGTCGCTTATCAAATGAATATTCAAAAAAATGGATATCTCGGTCCGAACCGTAACCCCGCTGCTATTCAAAGAACTTACGACTTTAGTCATCTCAGTGGTGAAAGCCTGGTCAAAGCTGCTAAAACCCGATTGATTTCAGCACTTCGTATTGAAAAAAATGATGAGCTACAGGCTCTTTCTTTAGGTCATTTTGTCTTTGAAGATGCTGGTGGCATTAGAAGATATGCCTGTGAACACTACGAAAAAGTGCAGTTAATATTTGAGGCAGATGGTGTGGCCTCTAGTGGGCAAAGTCCTGAGATGATCATTGAGGGGCGCTGCAACTTTTCGCCAAATGATATTGGTTATATCCAACCACTTGTCATCCCAGTTGCTAGAATAACTGGAGATATGCCGACAGATGGTGAATACAAATTTGAAGATTACGAAAATCAACTGATCCAATTTAAACATATGGCAGATCAGTGGCCATCTTTATGGGTACTTAAAAAAGTGAGTTTATCCAAAGGCGTTGATGAGTTGATAGTGCCCGCCGAAGAAGTGGGGCAGCTCGTAGGCCGCCCCATCGTAGTCAAATTTTAGTGAGCAGATTTTGCTAATTCAACAAATGTGCGAATCATCACTCCGCTAGCGCCTTTCTTTGAGCAATAATTAAGTCTGTTACCAACAGCCCAACCAGTGCCCGCAATGTCAAAGTGTGCCCATGGAATGCCTTCTCCAACAAACTGCTCCAAGAAAGCAGCTGCTGTTGCTGAGCCAGCACCCTTTCCAGAAGAGATATTTGAAAGATCCGCATAAGTGCCCTGCATATCTTTTACGTGGTGATCACAAAGAGGCATGTGCCATACCCACTCGCCAGAAACAACAGCAGCTTTTTCAATAGCACTCTTCATCTCTTTGCTGCGAGTGAAGTACCCTGTGTGTGTGTTGCCAAGAGCTACAACCATCGCACCTGTGAGTGTTGCTGCGTCCACGATGAATTGTGGATTTTGTTCAGTAGCATAAGAAAGAGCATCAGCCAAAATCAAACGACCTTCAGCATCGGTATTGTTAATTTCAAAAGTTTTACCATTACGAGCTGTGTGCACATCGCCTGGTTTTGTTGCGGCGGGACCTGCTAAGTTTTCAGTGGCAGGAACTAAACCGATAACATTCACTTTAAGTTTAAGCTTAGCAATCGCAAGCATAGTGCCAATAACATTAGCGCCACCACACATGTCAAATTTCATTTCTTCCATGCCAGCAGAAGGTTTAATGCTGATACCACCGCAGTCAAAAGTTAAACCTTTTCCAACAAAAACAACAGGCTTCTTGCTTGCTGCTGCTCCTTTGTATTCCATAATAATAAAGCGAGGGTCTTGAGCTGAGCCGCGAGAAACTCCCAACAAACCACCCATTTTTTCTTTTTCAAGGCGAGCTTTGTCCCACACAGTTACTTTGAGGCTTGTACCTTTAGCTGCTTGCACCGCATGGTCCGCTAAAATAGTTGGAGTCATAAGATTACCAGGCATATCACCTAGGCGGCGCGAGAAGTTTACGCAGCTACCAAGGATGATGCCGTCTTCGAAGCATTTTTTAAGATTTTTGTCAGAAGCTAATTTTGTTACAACATGAAATACATCTTCAGGTGTCTTTTTAGATTTTTCGTCCTTCTTTGATTTCAACTCATCAAAACTGTAAGACGCCAACATGAGTCCTTCTGCTACAGCTTTTAAAAAATCTGAAGCTTCTTTTTTATTTGTAGTGATGCCATCAAAATGCAAAGCAACTTCTTTTGATTTTAATCCTTTTGCGGCCTCAAAACCTGCCGCAACACTCTGACGAACTGATTCATGATCAAGTTCATTTTCTTTTCCAAGGCCCACAACAACAACATGTCTAAAACCAGAGAAGTTCATTTCTCTGAAAGTAATGGCTTCTAAATGTTTACCAGTGATTGTTTTATCTTCTACAGACTGGGCTAAAGTTTTAGCCAAATCAGAATGAGTCACTTTAGCGGGTTTGTCTTTTTGTGCTGCTGCCTTTGAAAACACAACAAGAGTTTGTGCCGTAACTTGAGAGATTTCTTTGTTAATTAAATTGATGTTCATTTTTTATAACCCCTTAATAAGAGATGGTTTTTAAGTGCGATATTATGTTTAGCACAGGACAGGGGGGGGTCAAAGTATTTTTGATAAAGTCCTATCTATAAATACCGATAGGTACGCAAGTGCAATACGATACTTCAAAGAGGAGACAGCTGTGCCTTTAATTCCATACGTGATTGAACAGACTTCCAAGGGCGAAAGATCTTACGATATCTACTCTAGATTATTAAAAGACCGCATAATCATCTTGGGAACCCAAGTGACTGATGAAGTCGCGAATACCTTGATTGCTCAGTTTCTCTTTCTTGAAGCAGACAACCCAGAAAAGGATATCCATTTGTATATTAACTCTCCTGGGGGAAGCGTTTCTGCAGGTATGGCCATTTATGACATGATGCAATTTGTGAAGTGTGATGTGGCTACTTATTGCATGGGCATGGCCGCAAGTATGGGCTCTTTGCTTTTAACTGCGGGAGCCAAAGGCAAGCGCTATTCTTTGCCAAACACGCGTATCATGATTCACCAACCTCTGCTTGCAGGCGGTGGGCTTTCTGGTCAAGTCACTGACATTGAAATTCATGCTAAAGAACTTATAAAAACAAAACAGAAGCTCACCAAAGTTTATGAGGCACATACAGGACAAAACTTTGATAAGCTAGCTGGTATGATGGAGCGGGATTATTTCTTAGATCCTTACGAAGCAAAAGAGTTAGGTTTAATCGATACTGTTGTTGAATCACGTAAATTGAAGAAATAGTTGGGGATGGTTTTAAAATGAGTACAAAAGATACCAACGGATCATTGCGCTGTAGTTTTTGTGGAAAAGGTCAGAAGGAAGTTAAAAAACTGATTGCTGGCCCTGGTGTTTACATTTGCGATGAATGTATCGATCTCTGCAATGACATCATTGATGAGGAAAAAGAAAGAGAGACGCAAGTCAAAGGCACATTCAAGGTGCCAAAGCCAGCCGATATCAAAGGCTACTTAGATGATTATGTCATAGGGCAAACCCAAGCTAAAAAGACCTTGGCTGTTGCTGTACATAATCACTACAAACGTATTAATACATCAACTGGTAGCAAGAAAAACCAAGATGTTGAGATGCAAAAATCTAACATACTTTTAATTGGTCCAACGGGATCAGGAAAAACACTTTTAGCTCAAACCATCGCTAAAGTTCTAAATGTTCCATTTGCCATGGCAGATGCAACAACTTTAACGGAAGCAGGTTATGTGGGTGAGGACGTGGAAAACGTCGTACTCAATCTTCTTCAGTCTGCAGACTATGATGTGGAAAAGTGTCAACGTGGTGTTATCTACGTCGACGAAATCGATAAGATTTCACGCAAGTCAGAAAATCCATCTATCACTCGAGACGTGAGTGGTGAAGGAGTTCAACAGGCTCTTCTAAAAATCTTAGAAGGTACTGTTGCAAACCTACCGCCCAAAGGGGGTCGTAAACATCCACAACAAGAGTTCATACAAGTGGATACAACAAATATTTTATTTATTTGTGGTGGCGCATTCGTCGGCCTAGACAAGATCATTGAAAACCGCACGACAAACAAGTCGTTAGGTATTAGTGCTGACATTTTAACTGCCGAAGAGCGTGCGAAAAAAGAAGAAAATATTCTGCAAAAAATTGAGCCAGATGACTTATCGAAGTTTGGTTTGATCCCCGAATTCATCGGTCGTCTTCCTGCAATTGCAGTTCTAGATCCATTAGATGAAGCGGCTCTTTTGGATATCTTGGTGAGACCTAAAAATGCGATTACCAAACAGTATCAGAAGCTTTTCAGCTATGAGGGTGTTGAGCTAAAGTTTACTGAAGGTGGACTTAAAGCTATTGCCCAAATGGCGCTCAAAAGAAAAACAGGTGCTCGTGGTCTAAGAGGCGTGATCGAATCTGCTATGTTGGATATTATGTTTGAGATTCCATCCAAAAATAATGTCAAAGAAGTGGTTATCGATGAAAGCGTTATCAATGACGGAAAACCACCAGTTTTAGTCTATAAGTCAGAAGAAGAAATGCGTGCCGAAGATGAGAAGCGACGCAACGAAGGCAGTGGCGGAGCTGAGAGCGCATAGAATCTTTTAATAAATGAATAACGAAAAAGCCCAACTCATACGTTGGGCTTTTTTTATATGATTCGTGAAGACAGAGGCAGCTCAATCACCATGTGGGTGAATTCATTTTTGTTAGTGTCAGCGAGCCTTAACTTTCCACCTTGTTTGCGTATCACATCAAAAGCAATGGTAAGCCCTAAGCCAGTGCCTTCTCCTGCTGGTTTTGTTGTAAAAAATGGATTAAAAATTTTATCAATAGCTTCAATACCAATTCCTGTCCCGTTATCCCATATAGAAATTCTAACCTTATCTTTTAGCACCTCTGTCTGAATATGTATTTCAGGTACAAAACTAGGTCCGAGTTCGCGGTACTTGTTAGAGAGTGCATAAAAGGAGTTCTCTAAAATATTTTCTAGAGCCTGAACGAACTGCTTTTTCTGTGCCCGAATTTTTATATCAACCAAATCCAATTTGACCTTGGTCACTTCGACCACCTCAAATTTTTCTAATTTAAACTTAGTGTTGCGAAGGGCTTCTTGAATAACCTGCTCAAGGTCAATGATGGAAAAGGTGACATTAGGATTGCCAGTAAACAACTGAATCGTTTTTATGACACTCTGGATACGAAGTGTGTTCTTTGAAAGAGCCGCTTGAATATTCTGTAACTCTTGAACCCCATGATTGATTTGTTCCGGCGTATTTGCAGTAGAAATCTCAGAAATAGAATCTTTTAGAAGGCTTGAGTTTTGATAGATATTTTCAAGAGGTGCACTGATCTCATTTGTAATTCCCGCTGTCAGATTAGAAAGTGAAGAAACTCGCTGGCGACTGAGGTCCGAGTACTCATTTATATTATCTACCAACAAGTCAAGTTCATCGTAATAAATACTTTTTGGTCTATTTAAGGCGAGGGGATCTGATTTGTCTGCATCGGGTAAGCGCAAATAGCGGCTGATATGCTCAAGTGGGGCCACAATAATATGGTTAAAGACAAAGTAGAGAATAAAAACCACAATTAAAGTTTTAGAGGCTTGTCGAATAAAGATCCAAAACAACTCTCTTACATATTTATCTTTGAGAGAATCCACATCGACTTCAATTTCTAGAGATCCCAAGAGTTCGCGAGACTCACCATGATAGATCTTAAAAGTTCGATTTAAATTGACCTCTTTGTTTGAAAGTCCTTTGCTGTAAATTTCCCGCGTGAGATCCATCAGGCGCAGGTGAGATACGCCTTCAAGTTGTGTCAGGCCATCAAGTTGAATTTCGATGAGGCGATTGTCATAGGACCAGAGATATTCAGAAATAGGTTGAAGATAAGATTTTTCTACGATCTCAAAAACATGAGTTAACTTTTTGTAGTCACGATTGTAATCACTAAAAACTTGGATAGCAGTAAAAAACAGTGTGGCAAATGAGCTTATGGCCCAAGTGGCAATTAACAGTTTTACCGAAAGTGGTCTTTGCTTACGATTCTGATTTTTGAGCATTAAGCTATCCATATAATCCCACTTATTCCTAGGCTGATACTTACCTGATTATCATGTTCAGAATAAGCCGCTTTTTAAAGAGAAATAAATTAAACTTATGCAAGGTGCGTAAAGCTTGAGCATTGGGCCCTTACTTTTATGTTGGCAGTCTAGTTGTAGGCTTAAAAATTGTTCCATTGTTATATTTACTTTTCCGCAATCGTACACACATTTATACTAACTACAGGTATTGATGGGAAAAGGAATTAACCCAGAGGTGCCTCTAAAGGGTCTTAAACAAACCAACGGCTCTTGAGTTGGAAACCCATGAAGGGAAAAGGAGATGAGCGTGGGAAAAGTTAATCAACTACCGCTTTTGCCGCTAAGGGATCTAATTATCTTTCCGCATATGATGATGCCACTGTTTGTCGGGCGCGAAAAGAGTATCAATGCTCTTGAAGAAGCCATGAGTAAGCAGATAGATATCGTTCTTGCCGCTCAGAGGGATGCAAAGACCAACAATCCTGACCCTAAAGACATTTACTCCGTTGGCACGGTTGGGACAATTATCCAGCTTTTGCGCCTACCAGATGGAACTGTAAAGGTTTTGGTTGAGGGTAAACGTCGCGTAAGGATTAAGAATTTTGTAAACAACGAGAACTTTTTTGTAGTTGAGGCAGAAGATATTGCTGAAGACTCAACCAGTATTGTTGAAGCACAAGCTTTAGTTCGTTCTGTGAAGTCTACTTTTGAAACTTATGTGAAATTGAATAAACGCATTCCACCTGAAATTCTCATGAGAGTTTCTACGATTGAAAACCCAGGTGAGCTTGCAGACATTATCGTGGCTCAACTCAATCTTAAACTCGAGGACAAGCAAAATGTTCTTGAGATCTTTGATCCAGCAAAACGATTGGAGCATTTGTTAAACCTCATGACGGGTGAAATCGAAATTCTTGAAGTTGAGAAGAAGATCCGTACGCGCGTTAAAAAGCAAATGGAGAGATCTCAAAAAGAGTATTATCTCAATGAGCAAATGCAGGCGATTCAAAAAGAGCTTGGGGAGAAAGATGATTACCAAGCTGAATTGCAGGACTTAGAGAACAAAGCCAAGGCCAAGAAAATGAGCCAAGAAGCTAAAGACAAAGTGATGAAAGAGATTAAAAAGCTCAAAATGATGTCACCAATGTCAGCTGAGGCAACAGTTGTTCGTAACTATATCGATTGGATCTTGTCTTTGCCATGGTCTGATTACTCAGATGAAGACCATAACGTTAAAAATGCTCAGCGCATTTTAGATAAAGATCACTGGGGTCTTGAGCGAGTTAAAGATCGTATTTTAGAGTACCTCGCAGTTCTTTCAATCAGCAGAACTATGAAGGGGCCAATTTTATGTTTAGCTGGCCCTCCAGGGGTTGGTAAGACATCTTTGGCTCGATCTATTGCTGAGGCATTAAATCGTCAATTTGCTCGTATTTCACTTGGTGGCGTAAGAGATGAAGCGGAAATTCGCGGTCACAGAAAGACTTATGTTGGGGCAATGCCGGGTAAGATCATTCAAGCATTGAGAAAAGTCGATAAAGGTAATCCACTAGTTTTATTGGATGAAATCGATAAGATGGCATCTGATTTCAGAGGAGATCCAGCGGCTGCAATGCTTGAGGTTTTGGATCCAGAGCAAAATGCGACCTTCCAAGATCACTACCTTGAGGTAGAGTATGATCTTTCTAAGGTGATGTTTATTGCAACTGCGAACTCATTGCACACTATTCCTCGTCCTTTATTGGACCGTATGGAGATTATCAATCTTGAGGGTTATATTGAGCAGGAGAAGTTCCATATTGCGAAAAACTACTTGGTACCAAAACAGCTCGAGAACCATGGCTTAAAAGAATATAAAGTGCAAATTCAAGACAAGACGGTCTATGACATCATTCGTTTCTATACAAGAGAAGCGGGCGTCAGAAACTTAGAACGTCAAATTGCAAATGTGTGCCGTAAAGTTGCTAAGGATATCGTGATGTCTGAGGCTGTTGAAGAGTTTAAGCATGACTCAAACAAAACAGATAAGACTGACAAAAAAGCAGCTAAAAAAGCAAAAGCAAAAACTGTTGCTAAGCCTTATGTGGTGACGCCAACAAAATTAGTAGAGCTCTTAGGACCACACAAGTTTAAGTTTGGTAAGATTGAAACACAAAATGAAATCGGTCTTACTAACGGTATGGCTTGGACAGAAGTTGGTGGAGATTTGCTCTCGGTTGAGGTGAGCATCGTCCCAGGTAAAGGCAAGTTCACAGTGACAGGTCAGCTTGGAGATGTGATGAAGGAGTCTTGTACTGCGGCAATGAGTTACGTGAGATCACGTGGTCCATTGTTTGGTTTAGACAAAGAGTACTTCTCTAATATTGATGTTCATATTCACTTACCTGAGGGTGCAGTTCCTAAAGATGGTCCTTCTGCGGGTATTGCTTTGATTACTTCTATTGTCTCTTCGATCACTAAGATCCCAGTGAAGCGCACAGTAGCGATGACTGGGGAGATTTCACTTCGTGGTCGCGTGATGGCGATTGGTGGACTAAAAGAAAAGATCTTAGCAGCACATCGTGGCGGTATTAAAATTATTATCTGCCCTAAAGAAAACGAAAAAGACCTTAAAGATATTCCAAAAGAAGTTCTTAAAGAGCTAAAAGTGATTTTGGTAGATCATGTGGATCAAGTACTTGTAAACGCATTGGATATCAAAAATCCAAAAGAGATTTTCAAGTATCAAAAAGAACCTGATTTTGGCATCAAAGCTCAATATACAGGTCAAGCGATCTATCATTGATTTAATACTACCTAATTGAGTCGCAAAAAGGGGAAGCGCTGCTTCCCCTTTTTTATTGCACGATGCCCAAAAATTGCGCATTCTGGCGGGCGCCTTGTCGTCATTCTTACATAGATTCCATTTCAGTGATTTAGAATATCGATTTGCTAAAAAAAGCATCTCTCATATTGACGAGGCTCGCTGAATCTGACAAAACCTGTAATCCCATAATTTCAGAGAAAAAGAGTTACTATGAGCCAACCCGAAAACGCATTAGAATTAGGAAAGCTTTATGCTGATAGAGGAGACTTTATACAAGCTCTTCCGCATTTGCAGTCCGCTTCTGAGGGTTTTTACCAAAATCGAGACTTTAACAACTACCTAAAGGCTTTAAATCTCGTCCTCAGAATTCAAGCAGAGCGTGAACAATACGAAGAAATCAATCTTGCAAAAGAAAAGATTCAAGATCTGGTTTTAAAAGAGGGTTTTGAGCTGAACGCAAAAACCTACTACACATTAGCTCTCTGTGCTTCTTATAAAGGTCAAACAGACACAGCTTTAGATTATTTGCAAAAATCTCTATCTCTGGCTTTGGCCACAGACATTAAAGAAGATATTTGTTATGCCATTTTTGGTATGGCGGCAGTGTATTCGCGCCCTAACGTGGCTCGCTATCAAGACGCTCTGAAAGAAATTTATAACTTAGAAGTTTTTTTCCAAGTATTCAGCATGCCAGAATTAAAAATCAGCGCATTGATGCTAAACGCTGAAATTTTGTATCACCTCAAAAAATTCGAAGAGGCGTTACAAGTTTTATGGAAAGCATACGATCTAATTAAAGAAACAAAAGACACTGTGAAAGCCACATATTTGATGGGCTTTTTGGCAGATGTACACTCTGAGCTCGGCGAAAAAGATCTTGCTCGAACTTACATCACTCTTGCACAAAAAAGTGTAGATGGAAAAAACCAAGTTCGTTTAGCAAGAATGATCAGTGGTTTGGCGCAAAAGCTTGGTACTGATAGTGAGCAAAGTTTTGATTTAGTCTTTAACGAAGAAGATCACTTCATCGTCGAAAAGAAAATCGGCAAAGTTGATTTCAAAAATCAGTTTATTTTGCTCGATCTCATGAAGCTCTTTGTGCAAAATCAAGGTCAGGTATATTCCAAAGAATTTTTAGTCGAAAATGTTTGGAAACAGCCGTACGATCCAGAAGTGCACGATAATAAGATCTACGTTACGATCAAAAGATTGAGAAAAATGATCGAACCAGATTACGAAAAACCAAAATATATTTTCCGCGCCAAGAACGGCTATTACATGAGCAAAGCGGCCCGTGTACATATTGAACATTAAGGGGGGAATTGTGTTCAAATCTATCGGAAAAAATTTAAAGTGGATGATAGTGCTGGGTAGCTTGGTAGTAAGCACATTGGCTTCAGCGCAAGCATCACGAGACGGTGATAGTTGGGTTCCATGGCCTTGGGGTCTTGAAGCACCATTCCCTTGGCGTGATATTCATGGTCTTTGGAGTGTTACTGACGACGGTCAAACGACTTATTTTGGCTTCAAGATTGTCAGAGAAAAGACAACTAAAGGCAGACAGCTTTTTGTAAAGCAAATGGATGCTGATGGCTGTAAAGTTGTGGCTACAGGTGTAGGTTATGAAAATGACAATATTATTTCGGCGGTAATGTCAGGAACCAACGGCATCTTTAAGCTGACATTAAGAGCATTTGCAGCTGAAGATTCACCAGTTCCTCCGGCTCAAACTAAGTTTCAGATGAACTCTGTAATGGTGTTAACTATTGATAATTTGGATTGGGACGGACAAGAAATTCATATGCCATTGACAAAGGTTGCTGACAGCGTCGCTCAAAAGGCATGTTTAGAGATCGAAAAGAATAAGAAATAGATCTTAATCTGTATAAAAATTGCCAAAGGCCCCTCAATCTAGAGGGGCTTTTTTTTACCCTCATTATTTTTTAAAAAAATGCTTGAAGTGGCAATAAGACACGTATATACCTAAGCCTCATTGTTCTACTAGGGTCTTAGCTCAGTTGGTAGAGCGCCACCCTTACAAGGTGGATGTCATCGGTTCGAATCCGGTAGGCCCTACCAGTTTAAATTTAAATAAAAAAGCCTGAAGAAATTCGGGCTTTTTTTGTATTACAGGACATAAAAATGGATTTATTAAAATTAGTTCAAGTTCCAGATGAAGAGAGAGATTTAAACTGGGAGAATCAATTTTTTAAAGCCCTCACTGAGAGCAATCTCAATGTGATGACTGCAGAGCCACAGACTGGGCCAGATAATTGGCCTTACCTCATGACCATGACTGATGTTGAAGCCGAAGAGCCCGCTCAGAAAATAATCGACTGGCTTTCTACTAGAGGCATTGGACTCGTGGTGAACCCAAGCAAAGAATATCCTGATTATGTATTTTCTTACGGAATGTTATGGCACTTCAGAGAGACGGGACTTTTCTTTAGACCGAGTGAGAATACTCCTTCGGGATCTTTTAAAATTGAAGCCGGGGCTAACATCCATGCTGGAGAACCAACACCTCAGTACTTGCCACAATATGTGCGAACTATTTTAAGAGAATTTTTTAGAGATCAAGGTGTGCTTCAGCCAAAAATTTTAGTAGTAAGCACAGATCGCAAAAACTACGATTTGGCATTTTCATTAGAATCACTTGGCAATCCGCCAGAGTCTGAACATGCAGGCATTGCAGAAGCCATTGCTTGGTTTTTACCACCACACTATTCGATCGTACTGCTCAGTGAAAAAGGTCTTCCACAATTTACTAACTTATAAAAAAAGCGGCCATAAAGCCGCTTTAGTCTAACTCCCCGGGACGAGGCAAAAGATCTGTGAGGCATTCGCGCCAGTATTCTGGTGCATCATCGCTATAATCGATGGCAATTAAAAACCCTTTTTTACCAGAGAGCTGTGTGCGGCTGACAGTGCCAGACACTTCTAAGTTCATATCGGCAATTCTTAAAAACACTCTCGTGTCGATAAGAGAATCAAGGGTGAGAGTTTTTCTGAGGCTTTGTGGAATCAAACTATCGCGTTCGCAGTGAAGTAATATTCCACTAGATGAAACCTCTACCAAGCTCAAGTTGCGAGCAATCTTTGTGAGATCTTCGAGTGATGTTAAAAATTCTACGGCAATGGGAGCTACCTCTTTGCGTGGAGAGCCTCTTACCTTGGATTTTGTTTTTCCCATTTTATTCCTTTCAAGCTGCAAGTGTCGTCGTAGACTGCTTTCAAAACTCTTCGGAATTCCTAGACCAAAGTTAAGAGTAAAAAACAAAAAGTGCTAAACACGTAAGATTATTGCAGAAGACAGTGCCTTTGCCGATGGGGGCAGAGAAGTCAGCGGCATTGAGAACTTGATAGGAAAAGAGATTTTTATCTAGGTTCCTCCAGTTTCCAATCTCAATTTGAGACATCGTTTGCGGCTGAGCAAAGTGCACAAGGGCCTTAAAGGCAGCTTCTTTGGCGCTCCATAATACTTGTGGAAGTGGAGATGTTAACAATTCTTTTGGTTGGCTTATTCGCTCTACAAGTTTGGGAGTAATACGAGTGAGTGATTCTACATCTATGCCAAGAGGTTGAGTTGCTAGCGCAACGACACCAGTCTCTGGAGAATGAGATATAGAAATGAATTGCTCACGAAATAAAGTCAGAGGTTGTTCGAGATCTAATATAATTGGCTCTGTGCTCTGAAGTTTGTTTTGCAGAAAGCTGCGAATGTTTTGACGATAATTTTCGTTATTAGCTCCCCACTGAGGGGAGCTAAAGAGTCTTAAATCTAAAAGATTTAATTCGTTTTGTAGAGTGCCCAGCAGGGGGCCCGTAATTAGCATGGAGCTTCAAACTCCTGAGGCCAATTGACAGCTTGTCCTGATGTGATCGACATCATGCGATCGAGAGAGACTTGAGCTTTAGCGCGAAGATTTTCTGAAAGCTTCACTTGGGGCTCAAGAGTCTCTAGAGCCGATTTGATTTTCTCAAGAGTATTCATTTTCATAAAAGGGCAATCGTTGCATGCACAAGTTTCGTCAACAGCTGGGGCTTGAATTAGAGTCACCTCTGGACGCAACTTTTGCATCTGATGAAAGATTCCTGATTCTGTTGCGACGATGAATTTTTTTGCAGGATTCTTTTGCACTTCTTCTAGGAGACGCGAAGTGGAGCCAATCACTTGAGCGTATTGCAAAACAGAATCATCGCATTCAGGGTGAGCAATGACCACAGCATCGGGGTGCTCGAGTGTGAGTTGATACAATTTTTTAGCATTAAAAAGAACATGCACTTGGCAAGCTCCAGGCCACAAAACAAACTCGCGGTTGAGCTTCTTTGAAAGCCACTTTCCGAGGTGCTGATCGGGTCCAAAAAGAATTTTTCTATCTTTGGGTATGGCACTCACAATTTCCGCAGCGTTAGAAGAGGTAATGATCACATCTGAAATAGATTTAACTTCTGCGCTGGAGTTGATGTAAGTGACAGCAATGCCATCTGGGTGCTGTTGTCGCCACTTTAAATAAGCTTCAAAAGGAGCTCCATCAACAAGAGAGCAACCCGCATCGAGGTCAGGAACTAAAACAGTTTTGTTGGGATTTAAAATCTTTACGGACTCTGCCATAAAGACCACGCCAGCTAATAAAATAACATCTGCTTGTGATTTTTGTCCCATTTTAGCGAGATAAAAGCTGTCACCAACATGGTCTGCAATGTCTTGAATGGCACCATCTTCATAGTAGTGGGCCAAGATGACTGCGTTCTTTTCTTTTTTTAGACGATTAATGTCTGCAACGATATCGTAAGACATTAGCTTCTCCTTTTAGTTCCAAATCTTGGGTTTGAAACTAAAAAGTTGAGCCACCCTTTAAAACATTAATTATAGATTTGGATACTGTTTTTAAAGATTCAAATACGCCTTTACCCTCAGAAGCGCAAGCCTCTATTTCAGGAGCGTTGTAAGGGTTGAGAGCGCTTCTCATTTCGGCTAAGGACGCAACATTAGGAAGATCTCTTTTGTTATACTGCATAACCAAGGGGATCTCGCGAATGTTATAGCCTTGTTGTTCAAGATTGCGCTCGAGGTTGCGTAAGGATTCAATGTTTTCTTCCATACGTTCAATTTGGCTATCCGCTACAAAGATAACTCCATCGAGGCCTTTGAGAATCAATTTGCGAGAGGCATCATAAACAACCTGACCAGGGACAGTGTAGAGGTGGAAACGAGTTTTAAAGCCTCGAATTTCGCCAAGATTTAAGGGCAAAAAGTCAAAAAACAGCGTGCGCTCGATATCAGTATTGAGAGCAACGAGCTTGGATTTTTGATCGTCAGCAGTTTGTTGGTAGACCCATTGAATGTTTGTGGTTTTCCCTCCAAGCGAAGGACCGTAATAAACAACTTTGCAGTGAATTTCTTTGGCATTATAATTAATAAAAGACATCTAGAGCTCCACTCGATTCTCAAGGGCGCGCCCCATGGTGCGATCGTCTACAAAATCAATATCGCTTCCAATCGGTACACCGTGAGCAATACGTGAAAGCTTAACGCCTTTACCTTGTAAGTGTTTTGCTAAGTACAAAATAGTGGTGTCACCTTCGAGGTCTGCATCTAGAGCTAAAATAATTTCTTTAATAACAGGACCATCCCCGCGAAGCCCACTTTCAACGCGCTCGATGAGCTCTGCAATTTTAAGATCTTTGGGGCCAATGCCTTCGAGTGGAGAGATTGTGCCATGCAAGACATGGTATCTGCCACGGAAAGCCCCAGAGGACTCGATACGGATAATATCGGCAGGCTCTTCAACTACGCAGAGGGATTCATCGGAACGATGAGCATCTTCGCAGTATCGACAAATATCTTTGTCGGTGTAGTTAAAACACTTAGGGCAGTCATGCACCTCTGCTTTGACTCTCATCAGTGCATCAGTCAGTCGATCTGAGTAGCCATGATCGGCTCTCAAAATATGATAAGCAAGGCGCTGGGCAGTTTTGGGCCCAATGCCTGGCAAACGACTTAACTCATGTACGAGTTTTTCAAGAGCAGAGATATTTAACATGAATCAATATTCCTTTAGAACATTCCAGGAATGTTCATGCCGCCAGTGATTTTTTCCATCTCCTTGGCAGAAGTTTCTTTAGCTTTTTTCATAGCTTCGTTAGTGGCAGTCATAATCATGTCTTGCAACATTTCTGCATCGCCAGATTTCACAACTTCTGGATCAATAACGATAGCAGTGATGAGGTTTTCTCCGCTAACAGTGACTTTAACTGCGCCACCGCCAGAAGTGCCTTCGTAAGTTGCTTTTGCTAACTCTTCTTGCGCTTTTTTCATGCGCATTTGCATTTGGTTAGCTTGCTTCATTAGTTGTGCCATTCCGCCTGGAAGACCTTTCATGATTGACTCCTTAACTCTTAATCTCAGTGACAGACTTAATCTGTCCTTTAAATGCTTTTGTTGCAGCTTTTACAGCTGGGTGCTCAGCAATTTGTTTTTTGACCTCATCCTCAGCGAGCTGATGTTTTTGTTGTACAAGAGCTTGAGCTGACTGTCCCGATTTTGCTGGGTCCGTGTTTACCTGAAAAGAATAGCCATCACCCCACAATGAATCAATATATCCTTGCAGCTTTTTACGCACCTGCGTGTCGGCCATTTGCTCTTTTAAGAAAACAAGCTTAGGGGGGACACCTAAATGAATCAGGCGATCAGATTCTTTAATAAATAAGAGATTCTCAATTTTCGCAGCAAAAAGAGCATCATCCTGTCTAACCAAATCAACAAAGTGAATCCATTTTTCTGCAGCGTTAGCACCCTGAGCTTTTAGGGGCTTGCTTGTTTGAGTGGCTGCTGCAGGGCCTTTGTTGCTGGCAGGGTTAGGTGCAGGTTTTTGTTCGATGGCTTTTTTCATGGCCTCTAGGCCGCGGGGAACTTCTGAAACTTTTTGTGCCTCTTTAAGGCGTTGATGGCCAGCAGCTACTTTTGGTGCTTGTGGCTCTGGGCGCCTGGCCAACCCCACGGGAGTGGCAGCAGGAGCAGGCGAGAGAGCTGTGCCATTGAGAACTGCGGTGAGAATTTCTTTTAACGAAGCAATTTTCGGAGCAGAGACCATGCGCAACAAAGTGACTTCTAAAACCAAGCGAGCATCTTGCGAGCGTGCTAAATCTTGAGCTCCCTTGAGGGCCATATCAAAAAGCATATGGATATCTTCTTCGGGCAAACGTTTTGCGAGCTCTTGGTAATGTGCAAATTCAGAATCAGAAACTTCAAGAATTTCAGACGAAGAAGTTCCAGAAACTTTAACAATCAAAAGATTGCGAATAGTTTCGAGAAGCTCCTGCGCAAAAAGAGAAGGTTCAACTCCAGAAGTGGCAAGTTTTTCTAAAATTGCAAGAATGCCGCTGTTATTGCGCTCAATGAGGGACTCAAGGGTTTCAAGAAGAAGGCTGTGATCTGTGAGTCCGAGAATTTCTACGACATTGGCCTTTGTCAGTGGGCCATTGGCAAAGGTGATCACCTGATCTAGCAAACTCTGAGAGTCACGCATAGAACCATCACCTTGTCTGGCAATAATCCACAGAGCGTCTTCTTCGGCTTGCAGTCCGTCAGTTTCACAAATTAAGCGCAAGCGCTCGGTGATTTGTTTGGTGGTGATTCTTCTAAAATCAAAACGTTGGCAACGAGAGAGAATCGTTTGAGGAATTTTATGGGCCTCAGTGGTCGCCATAATAAAAATCACATGAGCAGGTGGTTCTTCGAGAGTTTTTAAGAGCGCATTAAAGGCACTCGTTGAGAGCATGTGAACTTCGTCGATAATATAAACTTTATGACTGCCACTTGAAGGCATAAAAGCCACAGTGTCTCTGAGCTCACGAATAGCATCGACACCATTGTTTGAAGCTCCATCGATTTCGATAACATCGACACTAGAGCTAGTGGCAATTTCTGTACAAGAGTCACATTTTCCACAAGGAACGAAATCGACAGCGTTTGGACAGCGAAGAGCTTTAGCCAAAATGCGCGCCGAGGAAGTTTTTCCAGTTCCACGAGGACCCGTAAAAAGCAATGCATGAGGGAGTCGCCCATTTTTTAAGGCGTTTAACAGAGTTTGTGTAATGTGATTTTGCCCAACAACTTCAGAAAAAGCCTGGGGGCGCCATTTGCGCGCAATCACTTGATATGCCAAAGTCTCTCCTCAGTATCAGCTGCGGTGCTTAGCTAAAAAAGCGGCCGAGCACCCCATATCACATGGTCTCATTGCTACCGTTGCTTCCTTCCGGACCTAGCGGAGTTCGCACGAGATGCCATTGTATGGGACCCGGCCAACTGTGGTCTATCCCAATCCCTTGTAGAATTCATGCTATAACGCATTGCGAATGTTAATGAGTTGAGGTTCCAGATGCCAATTGCTTTGAGTTGGATTTCACCGAGAGGCACTGCATTTAAACAAACCTAGATTCGCCATCGCAGGCCAAATCCCCCAGCCCAAGTGTTGGGATCCGAGGTGTACTTGGTATTGTTAAAAAGAGCGATAGCTACTTGATCTAATAAAACCCAATCGACATAAAAACTGAGCTTGTCGTATTTGATCTCGCTTGAGAGCACTAGGCCCAAGCGAAACTTGGTTTGGCTGTAGTAGTCACTTGTTGGGTATTGGGAGGGTGATTCCACAAACGCTTTACTGCTGCGCCAATTACTGATCAGTGTGCCAACCCCTAAAATATTGCTCTCAACTTTTTTATAAGAATAACTAAAAGGAGAATAGACGTACTTGAGATTTAACTGTTCAACATCTTCAGAAATAACCCCAGCAGTCTGACCGTAAGACACGTCGGTAGAGTGTTTTTGATTTTCAGAAGTATAAGTAATTCCCAAATGCCGTTCTCCCATATAAGAGCCCGATCCAGCTAACAATGACCAATCTGCAAAACTACTACTACTGAAGAGTAAGATCAAAATCATGAACAACTTTTTCACAACGATCTCCTTTGCAATTGAAGAGAGTCAGTCCTGTATTGTTTAACTGCAGTTCGCTATAGTTTTCTCCTTCTACGCGAGCTACTTGCTGAATTAAAACATGGCCATAATAGCTAGTGTTAAATACGTGCTGATGGCCATGAAAAACGGCGACAAGATTTTTGGCAGATAAAATATTTTGAATTGTCTCTAGCTGAGCTTTTGAAAAGTAGTTTTTATTAAAAGGATTGATGTGTTGAAATAAAATAACAGGAGCTGTGGTATTTTTTATTGTTTGCTCGAGCCAAACAAAGTCAACTCCTTCGCTCTGAAAATCCAGCGCGTTGTTATTAAAGAAGACAAATCTATATCCACCGTGATCAATAAAATAGTTAAAACTACCAAAGAGTCTTTTATAAATGTTTTTGCCGTTACCGATAGCATCGTGATTGCCGATAACAGTAAACCAAGGCTTGTTCAAAGAGGTCATAAAGTTAAGAAACCCATCAAACTCAACGGCGAGCCCGAGATCAGTCATATCTCCTAAGTTCACAACAAAATTAGATTGAGAGCGATTCAATCGGCCGACAACTCTTTCGAGATCTTCGTAATTGGCATGAGAGTCTGAAATCAGCGAAATTTTGAGAGCAGTGGTGTCTTCTTGGGTAATAGGCGGTAGCAGGCGAGCTGTTTGGTCATTGTGATTGATAAGTGAAGTTGTTGTTTCTTCGCTAAAAGGGGAGTTTCTGATGGGCGCACAGGCAGTCATCGTCAGGGCAAAGAAAATAAGCAGAAGAGAGATGCTGAGTCTAATTAATTGTCCCATTATAAGCCTCCTAACAACAAAGTAGCATACAGTTAGCTGGCTTACAATAAGGCTAATGACAATACCGATATAGTTTGATACTATACAAAAAGTGGAGGTCCCATGGTTTTTCTTGCTGATGAGCTAAAAAAGGAAGATTTTTTTAGGAAATTAAGCAGTAATTTTAAATACTTAGATGAGAATCACATCGAGATGGTGGTACGCCTCTATAAGTTCACAGAAAGCCTCAGTAAGGCGAAAGAGATTCACTTTCAGCGCTGGGGTTTGTCTGAGGGCCGCTTCATGGTTTTGATGTCAATTTGGTACAAAGGTGAGCCAATTAAAGCTACGGAGATTGCGCAAGATCTGGGCGTGACTCGAGCGACGATGACGGGCTTGGTGGACTCGCTGATTCGCGATGAGCTCTTAAAAAAGAAAGATTGTGCTCTTGATCGCAGAGTGAGCTATTTGGATTTAAGCGATAAAGGTAAAAAACTGATGCAGGAAATTTTGCCAGAGCACTTTCAGTGCGTAAAAGAATTTTCAGAGACGCTCTCTTGTGAAGAGTCGAAAGCTTTTTTGGATGCCCTTGATAAACTGCAGAGGGGTTTGGAGAAGTTTCTTGTTAACAAAAAAGAAGAGCCCGCTAAGTAGCGAGCTCTTTTTAGTATTAATAAGTTTTTAAAAACTAGTGATTCAAAGCTTTTTGAAGATTCTTATCAAGAAGCTCTAAGAACGGCTCAGTGTTCATATATTTATCTGCAGTGACTTTATCACCATAAATACAAACAGCTAAATCTTTTGTCATAAAGCCAGCTTCAACAGTCTCAATGCACACCTTTTCTAGAGTGTCAGCAAAGTGAATAAGTTCGGAATTATTATCTAACTTCCCACGGAATGCTAAACCACGTGTCCAAGCAAAAATAGAAGCAATTGGATTTGTTGATGTCGCTTTACCTTGTTGGTGCATGCGGTAGTGGCGAGTTACAGTTCCGTGTGCGGCTTCAGATTCCATGATTTTTCCGTCTGGAGTGATGAGTACAGAAGTCATTAAACCAAGAGAACCAAAACCTTGTGCAACAGTATCAGATTGCACGTCACCATCATAGTTCTTACATGCCCAAACAAAGTTTCCGTTCCACTTAAGAGCAGAGGCAACCATGTCATCAATGAGACGGTGTTCATAAGTGATACCAGCAGCTTCGTATTTTGCTTTGAATTCTTTTTCGTAGATATCTTGGAAGATGTCTTTAAAGCGACCATCATACTTTTTCAAAATTGTATTTTTAGAAGAAAAGTATAGAGGCCATTTTTTAGAAAGAGCCATGTTAAAGCACGAGCGAGCAAAACCAGCAATAGACTCATCTGTGTTGTACATCGCCATGGCTACGCCATCACCTTTAAAGTTGTAAACTTCGTGAGAGATCTTCTCTCCGTTTTCGCCTTCAAAAGTAATAGTCAACTTGCCTTTGCCTTTTGTTACAAAGTCAGTTGCGCGGTATTGATCCCCAAAAGCATGGCGACCAATGCAAATTGGCGCAGTCCAGTTGGGAACTAAGCGTGGGATATTTTTACAAATGATTGGCTCACGAAAAACTGTGCCATCTAAAATATTACGAATAGTTCCATTCGGAGACTTCCACATCTGTTTTAAATTGAATTCTTTTACGCGAGCTTCGTCAGGAGTGATAGTTGCACACTTAATTCCAACGCCATACTTTTTGATGGCTTCAGCAGCATCAACAGTAACTTGGTCGTTAGTTGCATCTCTGTGTTCCATACCAAGATCAAAATATTTAATATCGATATCTAAGTAAGGGAGAATAAGTTTTTGTTTGATGAAAGCCCAAATGATTCGGGTCATTTCGTCGCCATCTAATTCAACAACGGGATTAGCTACTTTGATTTTTTTCATTGAGTTCTCTTCCTTTTAGTAAGTTTGCAAAGCGATCCCACTATAAAAAGCTTGTGGGCAATGGACAAACATTTTCTCTCTTAGGCATGACTTTGACATGATAAAAGTAACTAAAACCAAATTATTGCTGCACGTTAATCGAGGCAGTTAGTGTGTTTGTTCTAAATAGACCAGGCAATTTTTTCGAGAGCTTCAGTTTCTTCGGCCCAATAGGAAAAAGAGTTGAATTCTGGAAACAACCTAGGGAATGAAGGGTCATTCCAGCGTTTTGCAATCCAGCCCGCATAGGAAATGATTCTTTGTCCTCGTAAGAGTGGGATCCAATCCAGTTGGTGTTGGGGGAACTCGCGAAGCTCTTCGTAGCCATAAGTAAGTGCTTTCAGCTCTTCAGCGCTGTCATCGCCACCCGAGAGCAGCATCCAAAAATCTTGGATTATAGGACCATTGGCAAAATCATCAAAGTCCACCAAAAAGAATTCGCTGCCCGTGTGCAAAAGGTTTCCTTTATGGCAATCGCCATGAATGCGCTGAAACTCAGACACATCAACATGCTCATCAATAGTTTCAAGCAAAAAACTTGCGGCATCTAGATAGCGCTCGCGAACCTCAGCTGAGATCCAATTTTCTAAAAACTCTAAGGTATGCCAGCCGCCATAATAGGAAGTGTCCATAGTGGGGCGATGTTGGGCGGTCTTCTGAGCTCCAATGTTGTGCAATCGTGCCAAAAGAATACCCACTTGCTCAAGCTCCTTAGAGCTAAGCTCTTGGGGCATACGGGCGCGGATTTTGGGAAAGAAAGCGACATTCATACCCTGATCTTGCACCACACTCGATCCGCCCTCCACAATCAAAGGAGCAACGGCGTGAATGCCTTCTTTTTTTAAATCAAATAGAAATTCATGCTCTTCGAGAATGGCTTCTTTGGACCACCTCTGAGGGCGGTAAAACTTAGCAATAACTGAATTGCCTTCTTCAAGTTTGATGTCAAAGACTCGGTTTTCGTAAGAGTTTAATTGAGTAAACTCGCCCGTTGGTAAAAAACCAACTTGTTCTGCAACATGCAGGACGCGGTCGGGATGCAACTGATAGAAAGAATCAAGATTACTCATAGTGCCTTTTTGACAGAAGAACTGAGATAAGTCATGCTGCTTTTTGTGAGCGAAAAAGAAAGAATCTATTTTTTGAATTGGGCCATTGAAGTGCAGCGCAAAGCATTCCGCCGCACTCTGTCTATTCATCTTTATCCACAAAAGCCCATTAAAGTATTAGCTCCTAAAACCACTTCACACAAAGTGATTCAAGACTTTCTGTTGGCGCGCAAAGATTGGATTGAAAAAAATCTTAAAAAATTTGAAGAGCTCAGAGCGCAAATACCACAAAAAAAGTTTGTCGCCTCTGAAGAGTTTTTGTTCTTAGGTCGGAGCTACAAATTAAAACCAGTCATCACACTCAATAAAAAAGGTTTTGTTTCAAAAACAGAAACTGAGATTCTTTTACATATTCCACGCAATGAGTGGAGTGCAGAAGTTCTTTTTAACGAACAGCCCCAAGCGCTTAATTTGTTGCGTAGCTTTTACGAAAGAGAAGCGCGAAGATATCTCACGCAGCGAATTCATAAATTGTCAGCAGAGACGCAGCTTAAATTCAAAAAACTTTCTTTTCGAGAACAGAGAACACGATGGGGGAGCTGTTCTTCAAGTGGCAATATCAGTTTGAATTGGCGTATGATTGTTTTTAAGCCCGAACTTATTGATTACATTCTATTGCATGAGTTGTGTCATTTAAAACACCTCAATCATTCTGCTCACTTTTGGTCGCTTGTAGAATCATTTATGCCCAATTATATGGAGCAAGAAAAAGAGCTTAAAAAAGCTCATTTTCAAATCGAATTTCTAAATCCTAATGCTGAAATAAAGTAACTTTTGTTTTTCTTAATAGATAAATACCAAGATGAGCGCCCGCATACCCAACAAAAGCACCTGCGATGACATCACTGACAAAATGATATTGCACTAAAACGCGCGTAAATGCGATGGCCGAAGCCGCCGTAAACCAAAGGACTCGCAATTTAGGAAAAGCAATTGAGAGCATTGTCGCTGAAGTAAACATTACTTGCGAATGACCCGAAGGAAAAGAATGCCAATCCCAGTGAAAGTTAAAGGGACTAAATACATAAGGCTCAAAATTTTCACTTAAATGTGGGCGCTGTCGGCCAAACATATTTTTAAACAAATGAACCAGCACTCCCGAAGTGATGAGCGCAACAAAATAGTTGATACTCCAGCGGTGAAAAAACACTAATCGGTCTACAACCAGAGCTTCGTTGCCTTTGTATCCCCATTGAAGAAATTTAACCAAAACAAAAACGCCAAAAGCCAAAGCAAAATAAAACTCGGCTAAAGCGATGTCAGTTGTGGCTTTGGCAAAACGATAGATGGGCTCTTGAGCTGGAAGAGAAAAAAAGTACGCTAGCTCTTGATCTAAAAAAAGCATAGCGAGAATTACAAAAGGAACAGTCAAAATAAATGCAGGCAGTATGCGCTTTGTAAACATAAGCTCATACTGCCGAACTCAAAAATACCTGTCCAGTAATGATGCGGACTATTTCTTTAAATTACAGGTATTGATGCCAAAAAGCGCGTAGGGTGGGCACCATCCCAACAAACCTGTTAATAAGGGTACTGCACCCAAAAAGAACCAAGGATTTTGCAGACCAGTAAATGCTTGAGAAAGTAGTGCTAAGCCGACAACGATACGGATGATGCGTTCGTAATTGTGGATATTTTAGTGAACATGATGCCTCCAATAAAAGTCACTATAGATTAATTTGCGTGTAGGAAATATGATTGGGCACATAATTCGGCAGATTAATTTAAACTAAGGAACCTATATTTAGGTTGTTCTTGTAGCTTTGCTTTTAGTTTTTTGCTGAGTGGCCTGTTAAAAGCCGCCATTTGTTGGGCAGGTCTGTAATTCTTTCTTTGGGACATTGGCGCAAGAGAGCTCTAGTGCTCTTATACGCGATTTGAAGCAATTCATTTGTGGCCCAGCCTTTGCTTTGTGCATCTCTGCATTAGTGGAGGTTTCCATGTTATTAGATTCAAAACGGCAGCAATTGCTGGCACTTTCTTTGGTGTCAGCATTAGCAATGACTGCCTGTGGAAGTAAAAAAGAAGTTTATGGCAATTCAAAAAAGCCAACAATTCAAACTCAGGGCCAAGCGCCTGGTCCTGTTCCTGAGACAAACTCTCAGGGCGGAGAAGCTGAGCTGCCAATTCCAGGAGCTCCCGAATCACAGTCGCCAGAGGCTTTACCTGTGCCAGTGGACGCAAGCCAAGGGCAATTGCCTCCAGTAATGGAGTCACAGCCTGTAAGCTCTTTAGAGTTAAACCCATTGCCTCAGGATTACGAACCTAACAATGCAGCTCACGTCGCCCGCGAAGGACTCTCAAAGAGAGCAACTGGCGGTCAAACAAGCGATGGTCTCTTATATACATCTTCTTCTACGGATGCGATTCATGCATTTTTAAGAGCTCGCAACGAAAAAGTAAGCTGGGGACAAAAACGTTTGAATCTTGAAATGGCAGCTAATGTTCAGCACGCAAAGATGCATGTGGATTCTCTTTCTGGAGAAACAACAGTAGTTGTTAAACTTAAAGAGGGTTCTGGTGATGCAACTTATGTTATGGCTGGCGCCATGGGGGAAGGGTCTGCACAACCGCTAAAAGTTGTTCGTGGTGGAGGCAATGACAAAACCACTGGCAATAGATCTATTGAAGGCACAATAAAGTGTCTGGATTTAGATGGTCTTTGTGAAAACACTTTTGCTCGCTTAAGAATCAACGATAACGGACTTACAAGTGTTGTGAATTTGATCTTTAGACAGAGCAATGCAGATGTGTACTTTCATTTGCCAGGTGAATATTCAGAAAACCCTGAGTATTTAGAGTTACGTGAGTTTATCCACAACTCTATTAAAGGTGTGACGACAGCAGATCGATTGCGTTCTGTAAAAATGAAGTCCTGGGAAGTTGTTAATGGTCGCTCTGGCTTTGAAGTTGAAGTACTTGGTCGCAACAAAGAGATGTTGGGCTTTAGAGGTCCTCTTTTGGCTCCTGAAGTAGGCACAGCAGTGAATGTTGTCCTTTCGCGAGTTGGTAAAGAAAACACGGATAGTTTAGATCTTTTGGCGCTTGGTAATGTGAAGCTCAATTATGCAAACACCATCCAAGAAGCTAAGATGATTAACAACAACGGTCTCGGACAGGTCAGAATTGCCGTAAAGATGAGAAAGCGTGCTCATTATGCGCAAGACCAGTTTGCGATGACTATCATGAGAAAAATCAAACCTATTATTGAACTTACTGACGAGTCTTTAAAGTAGCTCAATAAATTGAAATCTCCCTTTTGGGCCGTCCTCAAGAACTGAGGACGGCTTTTTTTTGGTGTCGAACTGACCCTAAAATCTGTTGGCATTGTGATTGCTCTTACCTATTTGCAACCATCGAATGGGGGGACAAAATGGCACTTAAAGGAATATTAACGTTAGCACTAGCTGGAACAACTTTATTAGCGAGCATGGCAGTTGAAGCCAACTCACCAATTGCAAGACCTGGAGTGAGAGGCCCTGCGGCTCCGATTCCTGGCGGCCCAGTACCTCCTGGTTTTGGAAATCCTGGAGACGACAGAGGTGGGCGTGGCGACTGGGGGCGTGATCGCGGTAGCCAACGATTTGAAGAAAAATCTGTTTTTATTGGTCGTAGACTTGTAAACGAAGAATTAGCTCTTCGTCAGTTGTTGCAATTAAATGATAGAGACTTTGGAGGTCGTGAAGTCGAAGAAGTGCGTGTGAGTGTTCGCCAAGGGGGGCCTCGTGCGATGCTACGACTTATGATCAATGGAATCGAAGAAGATCGTGCGGATCTTTACTCATCAGTAATTTCATTACGCGTGAGAGGGCCAAAAAAGTTAGGCCAAGAGATCAACACCCTAAGAGTGCGTGTAGATGGTCAAGTGTTTGTTGACTCTGTAACGGTGGTCTTAAGACAAGATCGTTTTGGTAGACCTGATCGCCCAGGTCGTCCTGGTGAGTTTGATCGCGTAGAAACTGTAAACCTCAATGTGCGTGCGCGCTTGTTTGGCAACAGTCGTGTTGACCTGATGAGAGCTATTGATATGCACAGATACCATGGATACAGAATTCTCTCGATTGATATCGATGCGGCGGCTCTTAATCGTGCAGCACTTTTGGATGTAACTATGAACGGCAGAGCTATTAGCCCTACTGAGACAGTAACAAATGCTTACAGATTAATCAGATTTGTTCCGCAAAACGCAGTTCTTGGGCTGGATGTACGTGGACTTGAGTTGATCACTCGTGGTGACATCGATATCTACGGTATCAACATGGTTATTTCACGACGATAAATTATAAAAGAACGATCAAATTGAGGGACCCAGTTGGGTCCCTTTTTTATTTGCTTTGCGTTACTGCGGGGGAGTTATTGTTTTTCTTAATTTTGTAAGGTGAACTTGAAGCAACAGGAGCAATCAAGTTTATGGAAAAACAAGCTGCAGAGTTTGCAAAAGCTAATGAGATTTCAACATCTTCGCTGAAGATGCCCGCGGTATCTGATTACATGAATTACCGCTCTTTTTTAAAAGATTTTTATGCTTATAAACGTGAGAGCACCAAGGGCCAATTGCGTCCTTATAGCTATGCGATGTTTTCGGCGGCTGCCAATATTAAGTCTCCCAATTACTTAAAAATGATCATCGAAGGAAAGAGAAATCTTTCTGATGATATGATTGCAAAGTTTGGTAAAGCACTCGGGCTTAATAAAGAGCAAACAGAAGAGTTAAGATTATTAGTGCACTTTACGCAATCCACAGATCCTGCAGATCGCAATTTATTCTTAAAAAAGCTCAGTGAGTTTAGAGTTACTAGTAAACTCAAAGCTGGTGAGATTGATCGCAAAACTTGGGAGAAGGTTCCCAACTGGGTAGCATGGATTATCTATGCCATGGTAGATCAAGAGGCCGTTAAGTTTGACACTAAAACTCTTAAAGAACTTTTGCGTGGCAAGGCTGGCGAAGATGAAATCGATCACGCTCTTACTATGCTTTTAAGTTCTGGTGAGTTGGTAAAAGATGAAGTGACTGGGGAATTTAAAAAAGCCCGCACGTTGATTGAAAATGCCGAAGACATTCCAGTGGCACTTGTGCGTAAGTTGCAAGCGCAACTTATGTATTTAGGCTTAGAATCTTTGTATCAAGATGCACCGACAGATCGTGAGTTTGGGACTTTGACCATGTCATTAACTAAAGCTGAGTTTGAAGAAGTAAAATTTAAGCTTCGTCAGATGCGCAAAGCTATGAACAAAGATAATTCTATTGCTCGCGCAAGCTCAAAAGGGGAGCGAGTTTATCAGTTGAACATTCAGTTGTTCCCAGTGACTAACGCTGCCCCTGAGTTAGCTCATAAAGTAAAAGAACAAAAAATCATGGCATCACAACAGATCGCAAAAGTTGCCGCTGAGAATTTAAACAAGGCAGTGAAGTCTGACGTGAGCTCTTTGGTAGCCTCTGCCGCAAGCGCTGCAGATCTATTTAGATAAAACTAAAAACTGTTTATATTTGATTTCAGGGTTTTTGCAAATGTGAGGAAGGAGCTTGAAAAAGCTCCTTTTTTATTGTGCATTTCTTAAGTAAAATTACGCCGGAGTCATAAAACTGCTGTAAAAATATGCTCATTTTGGCGGACTTAAAATGTAAGAATCTTAAATTTTAAGTGCAAAATTGCATAGAAATCGCCCACGCAATGTGGATAACTCTGTGGAATAGGTGCCTAAACCGTGGATATCTGGACCTTTTGGGTCAAAATGACACCTGCCTATGTTAGGATCTTGTCAAAAAAAGTGGTACATTACGCATAGCAACTCGGAACTATTTTTTGATTGAATACTTCGTGAAGAGAGTTCAGTTTGGTATGTTTTTAAAAATGTGAGGAGTCGAAAACTCACAGAGATTCATCGGCGTTGGGGGCGTAATGGCTTCGACGTGGGTGTTGAAGCAGCGGGAGCATGCAGGGGCGCACGAGGACCTCTTAAAAACGTGCAAGTTATAGTTGCTAATAACGACTACGCATTGGCTGCTTAATTGTTCAGCCACGATCTGACGGGAATCGTCGGTGTTTCTGGCAAGATCGTCAATTTAGCCGAATCGGTTTGCAGTGATTTCTTCAGGCTGCGGATCTAAATTTAACTGAGGGAGCGGCTTGCTAATATTTGTTCGTGGAGATTAGCAAGCTAAGCATCAAACACGCGACTAAGCATGTAGCGCCTACTCGTGGATCACTTGCGGACGGGGGTTCGACTCCCCCCGCCTCCACCAAATCTTATGCTGGACGAACCATCGTCCATTAAAAAGCCGCCTAGATAGACACCTATCCCAGCGGCTTTTTTAATTTCTGCCATCCTTTCACCACCGTCGGCTCCAACAAATGAAGCTTCTAATGGCCTACCAAGTTTACGAAAAGGGAGTACAACTCCTGACTGACCCTTGTGGGCTTCTCTGACTGCCTCTGATTGGCGCTCTGATCCCCAAAAATCCACCATAATGACATTTTCGGGATTCAAGTGAATGGTCTTAACAATATTTCTCAAAATCTCGCGCTTCTTGGCCAGATTGGCCTTTCTAAAACGCTCACTTCTGAGCAAATCAATTCCACCTAACAAATAATCAACGTCAATTTCTCGCTCTTGATCTGAATCTAGCTTTTGCTTAAGAGATTCAGTTTCTTCTTTTAAAAGTGACAATTTCTTTTCAGAATCTTCCAGTTTGCTAATCAAACTATTCAGTCTGGCCGCATTTGAATTGGTGGCCATGATCGTAACAAGTTGATCAATTTCAGCTTGAGTTTTTTCAAGCTCTTTTTCTTTCATTTTAACCAATGATTGATTCACTTTAGGGCGTGAATTATTCATGTCCTTTAAAGTCTCAACAAAATGCTCTTTCATTGCTTGGTTGTTTAAAAAAGAAAAGGCCTGTTTTTTGATAAGCGACTCTAGCTCAACAGCAGGGTATCTTTTTATACGGCAAGAGGATGCACCTTTATGGCCGTAGTAAAAATGTGTTCCATTTCTACCATTTCCAGATTGTCCAAATAAAGGAGAGCCACATTCATCACAAGTAAGAAGTCCTGAAAAAATAAAATCATGCTTTGGAGCAGACTTTACTTGTTTGTTCATATTCAATTTATCTTGTGTCTGATTGAATAATTCTTCTGAAACAATTGGCTCCCATGAAGCATCGACAAGCATATATTGTTCTTCAGACTTTAGAAGATCAGTAGATGCATCTTTATTATTCTTATTGATTTCTCTTTTTCCCATATAAGCAGGATTGGTAAGAGTTCTCCAAATATGATCATGATTAAATGGATTACCACCTTTGGCTTGACCATCTTTTCCAACCCAATGCTTATTTACAAAGCCACGCTTGTTTAACTCATGAGCTACTGCTGAAATACTCCCAAGTTCAAAATAAAGATTGAATATTTCCTTAACAAGATTGGCTTCTTTTTTATTGAGAATTAAACGACCAGAGTTTTTAGTGTCTTTGTCGTAACCTAGAAAAGGATGGCCACCGTTTAAAAGACCTCGCAATGCACGAGAGTGAAAGTTATTTTTAATCCTTTCTGCTGTTAGCTCTCTTTCAAATTGGGCAAGTGCCATAATGATGGTCATGAAAACGCGGCCAGCAGGACTTGTCGTATCAAAATCATATTGAAGACAAATGAAATCACAGCCAAGTTTTTCCATATCATTGATGAAATTTAAAAAATCGGCGACAGAACGACTCAAGCGAGATAACTCCGTAACCATTACAGTATCAATTCTTTTTTTCTTGATATCAGCTATGAGTCTTTGGAACTCAGGACGATCAGTATTTTTACCTGAGTAGGCTTCATCTTTATAAAGATCAACTACTTTTCCCCATTTGCCATTTTCATAGCGATTTTTCTCTTCAACTTTCATTCTTAATCGTTGAATTTGAGAGGTAATAGAACCCTCTTTATTTTTTGCCTGCTCATCTGTCGATACACGACAATAAATAGCAATCTTTCTCATAACTAATCCTTACTACGCTTGATAATGACATCAACATCTAAACCAATACCGTTAGCAATTCTTACTAACTGGTCAATGCTGACTCCTCTTTCTGTTCCTCGAAGAATCTTATTAACATTTCTTCGATCAAGCCCAATCATTCGAGCAACTTCACCTTGAGATAATTCTTTTTTTTCCATTTCTTTTAAAATGGCCAAAGTTAATTTCTCTTTTAACTGCGGTACTTGTGTATCTGGTAAATCACCCATTGTTCTGCTCAATTTCAATTCTATCGTTTAGATCAACCCAAAATATTTTTAAATTAAGTTTAAGCAACATGGCCTTAATATCATTTATTAGTAAACGGTGAGTTTTCTCGTTTGGTAGTGCAAGTGCGAATTCCCCATTAGGCTCTTCTGTCATCATTTGACCAATTTTCCATAAGGCTGACCCAATATGGCTTTTGGCTTGATTTCCATTAAATGATTTTCCATATCGACTACTGCTTGCTAATGAAGAAGTTCCACCTTTTGCTTCTATAAATAAAGTTTTATTTTCTTTAGAAGCAATAAGATCAACACCTTTTTGAGATGTTGTAAGTTTTTGGATAATAGTCCATCCATCTTCTATGAGATACTTAGCCACAGACTCAATCACTTCATTTTCTGTAATCATTAATTCTAATTTCATGACTAATAGACTAGCGTGAATAATCACGCTAGTCAAGCAAAGAATAAAATAATGAGATCAGCTACTTAACTTGCCGTGCAGGCCAAGTGGGGAAAAATTAGCTGACAGAGCACTCTAAAACGCTGTTTTTCAGCCTCAATCTCTTGTGGGGTGTAGCGGACGACTATTTTAAATTCCTTCAGGTTGATCTTCTTCTGCGAGCTTTTCTTTTTTTGATTTTTTGACATTAGTTCGCTTGTTCCTCACTTGGATTTTCTGAAGAGCATTGGCCAAAATATCGGCTGCATTATCAGAACTCTGAATTTTCGTTGCTAAATCTCGTAAGTATTCTTTTGAATTAAAATGATCCTGAATGATTTGGTCTTTTTTCTTTTCAAAAGATTCTTTTTTGAAACCTTCGACAATCCATGAAACGAGTCTCGATGGGTTTATTTTTACAAAGTCACCGCTATCTTTTAAGTCTTGTAACATTTCAGTTAATGCCTCTTGTGCATTGGTATCTAGTAAAACTCTGAACTGAGTTTGCTTATTCATTTAACCTCTCTTGGGTATTCAACAACAACGCTGGCCTTAAATTCAACCTTGTCTTGATTTGGAATCTGTCTTGAACCAGTAGGCCCGCCTGAAGAAAATGATCTTTGACCGTGACCATCACATCTGCCAAAACCTAAAAATCCAGTTTGAACATTTCCATTTATTGGTTCTGGTGAAACTATAAGGAAGACTTCATTGCTTTCTGAGAGCATTTCATCTGACAATTTAAATCGTGAAATAACTTTTGCACCCTGATGATCACTTATAATGCCAATGGGGTAAGTGTTATTTCCAATTCTAAATTTTACAGAGATGTTGATTGCATCTTGGTCAAAAAGGTATGGGCTTTTGAGGTCATCAGATTGTTCTCGATATTTGTGAGTACAAGTCCCACGACGCTCATCTTCAAAACATTCCATAAGCTTAGGAGAAAGACACATTCTGCAAATTGGATCACGAATACATATTCTTTTTGTCCATCGTGATTGATAATTCCGATCAATGATGTTTGTGAACTGAGGAGTATATCTTGTGCCCACAAGATATAGCTCAATAATGTTCCCTGCCTCTTGCTGTCCTAGTGATACCTGATTAGTTAAAGTTTCAGATTCTAGCAAAATTTCTCTTTTGGGTGCATTTTCAATTTGAACATCCTCTTTTACTTCTGGTGGATTCTCCTCCTCCCAAAAGTTTCCGCAACCAACAAGAGAAAGCATGAACAACAATCCAACACTAGATGTTAAGAATTTCATTTTTTTGTCTTTGCTGGATTTGGAACCCATTGAGGTTCTTCTGTAATAACCCAGATGCGATGACCTTCAATAAGTTTTTTTCCTTGAACTTGAGTATCAATCCACTGCGCTTCAACTTTTGGAACCGTAAGGCCCGGCCCTGATGAGCTTTGATAACCTGATGGAGTAGAGACATTAAATTTCTCTAAATTGAAAAGAGTTTCTCTTCTTACTCGGTCGTCTCGCTTATCCATACCTTTATGCAGAAAGTAACTGGCAATTCCTCCGATGGCACCACCGATTAGCGCGCCTTGAAGTGCGGCTTGGCCTTTATTGCGATCTGCTAGCGAAGATGCTCCTATTGCTCCAGTCGCTGCACCTGTTCCTGCTCCAACAATTAATGATTCTCTCATTGTCGAACAACCAACCATCGAAACCATTAGCATGGTTAAAACTAAAATATTCATCAAAATTCTCCTTAATATCAAAATCCCTTGATTGAACTTAAAAACCTAACTTGTGATGTACTTATAACAATTAGTTAGAAGGTTTTTCCTACCAATGCATTGGTAGCTTGTTGGTAGTCATAATCATGGAAATTTAGTGTAAATGTTTTGCCACTTATATTTTTAAAAGTGGCTGAACTACTGTGTTTAAAAAATTCCTTCACCAAACAAAAATATATTTTTTGTGTGTATCTTTGTGCCAATTCATTTTCAATTCTTATTAGTCCTTTAAGGATTGTGGGGTTACCACAAACGTAAAGAACAACATCGATATTTTCCTCCAAATGGTAATTCAATAAATATTCAGACCATCGACCTGACTCTTTGTGAGAGCGTTCATATTCAACAGCAACTTTGAATTCTTGATTTTCGATTAAAAGTGAAAGAAAAATATCACTATTCAATCTTCTGAATGGATCAAAGCGTTCACTTAAATCCCCATGATCAATTCCTTGAATTTCATTTTCAAGCTTAAGAGAGTTTAAACTTCTAGATTTAATTAGCTTGAAATAAATCTTCGCTACGCCTAAATCATGGATGGGATTAGAACACTTAAGCTCCTTTCTAATGATCTTCCCTGATAAATAGTCTTCGATTTTCAGCAAACCATTTTCTGTGATGTTATATAAAGGCTTTAATGTCATTCCATTAAAATGAGCACGTTTATCAATGTATTTACCATTTACTAAACGTTGGATTCTTTTGACCACAGTGGATTTGTGCAAATTTTTGAAGTGATTATCCATCAGTAAATCAAGATCAAGTCCTTTACTGTAAAATAAATCTCTAAGTAAAATACGGTCGCGCTCACTTAAAACAACATTCCAATTTTTCTTTTTTTTCAAAAGATGGTTAGTTTCCGTCTGGGATTTGTGTTTTCTTTCCTAAAACTTCGCCTTCAGAAATATTCATCATTGGTCGATAGCAGGGATAGTTTGAACTAAATTTCTCCT
>JBKHVM010000007.1:0-54135 GCA_046570065.1 Bdellovibrionia bacterium | reverse complement strand
CCCTCTCTAGTGGTGGGGGGTATCGGCATTTAAAAAAGGCAGAGTGAACCTTGGGTTTTGTTGTTGTGAGGAGTTCAGAACAAGACGGAGTCGGGGAGGCCTAGCCGAGCGGCAATCACTCTGACGATTTCGCTTGCAGTTTCTTCGAGAGCTCTGTCTGTGACGTTGAAGACGGGCCAACGACGATTTTGTTTGAAGATTTTTTCAGCGTATTCAATTTCTGATGCGATATAAGACATAGATGCATAGTCGCCACCAGGATCTTGTCCAAACTTTTCTAAACGACTGCGACGAATTCTTTGCAGTGAATCCATGTCGATGATGAGGCCGACGATACGGCGTTGATCTACTTTTGCAAGTTGTTCTGGAAGAGGAGTGTTGAGCACCAGTGGCACATTAGCTACTTTCCATCCCTTGTGACTGAGGAAAATAGAAAGTGGTGTTTTGCTAGTACGAGAGATTCCCACTAATACAATATCAGCTTTATCTAGGTCAGCGTAAGTTTTGCCATCGTCATGTTTGACTGTATACTCAATGGCTTCAATTCTGCGAAAGTAAGATTCATCCACAGCTCTTAACACTCCTACATTGGAGCCTGAGGCCACGCCAAAAAATTGGTCAAGAGTATTGAGGAGTGGGCCTAGCAAATCGTGATAAGGAATGCCCTTGCCAGCACAAAGCTCACGCAATCTGGTGCGAATCGTGGGATTTGCAACAGTAAAGATAATCATGCCTCTGTTTTCGAAACACTCATCGACAATAGCTTCTATTTGATTTTCAGTGCGCACATTCTTATAGCGAACAATGTTGATGTCTGGTTGAGAGTACTGAACCAGTGCTGCTCGAATAATTGTGGCAGCCGTTTCGCCTGTGCCATCGGATAATAAATAGATCGTAGATGGTTTCATTAAATCGCTTCACCCATAGAGAGCGTAATGGCGCGATGGAGATCTTCCATGTGCACTTTCATCCAAGGATCTGGGAGTTTTGAAAGCAAGATTATTGTAAAGTCAGAGCTGATGCGAATTAAAAAGGCGCGATAATCTTCTGAGTTCTGAATTTTAACTTGCGGAATCTTTTCGACAATGTTGGTGGCATTTGTTTGTAACACGGTCAAGAGGTCAGCATGAGGCAGCGACATTGCAGGGCGAGGTTCACTATGAATGGGCGATACTACCCCAAATTGAAATGTTGCATAGAGCTTGTGAGTGCCATCTTGGTTTTCAAAAAAATAACCATATTCTGCAAAGTCAGCTAGTCTCTGAAATAAAACTACAGCTCTATCAACATGAGAATCCGGTAAGCCTACAGAGATATCACGAATCAGGTTGGGATTAGTTTGTAGTTGGAAATGCTGCTGAATATGCTTTTTAAGATCTGGATTGTGCTCAAAGTCTTCGTTTAAAAGAGAGTCAATTTTATTTTTTAAGCCACTTATTTTGGAGATGAATTTTTCCATGAGCTGAGCTCCTTAATCTAAAACCAGAGAGTATTCACTGTTCTTAGTATAAGTCTGCCATATTTCTGAAAAGGAGCCAGCATTTTGTCCCTGTGGAATAAAAAATCGGACATTAGGTTTTTGTAAGTCTGACCAGACTTTATGAGCTTGATCGACCCAAACCTTAAAATCTAACTGAGGCATTACTACCAACCAGCGGCATGGTAATGCCTGAAGGCTTGGGATCAGCAGTGGCGCTTGTGCGGAAGTTGAATAATCTTGATAAGGAAATTCTGTGGCCTGTAGCAATTGTTGAATTTGGTGCGATAGATAAGGGCTCACATGACGTTGTTTGCGAGCTAATTGAAAACCTAAATACCAATCAATATCTTTAACAAGAGAGTGCTGCTCAGCGTGTGGCAAGATCCAGAGATCTGAACCCGGATTAAAAGCACTTGCGCGAGAGAGCACTGAGCCTGACATCAGTGAGCCTTTGCAACTTGATCAAGAATTCCGTTAACAAATGCCGCACTTTCGGAAGTTCCGTATTTTTTAGAGATTTCTACGGCTTCGTTGATAGCGATATTTTCTTTGATCAACTCTTTTGCAAACTTCATTTCGTAAACAGCGATACGTAAAATATTACGGTCAATGGTCGCCATACGATCAACTTTCCAGTGAGCAGATGAGCTTTGGATCTTGCTGTCGATTTCTGTCTTGAAGTTTTTAACTCCAGTGACGAGCTCATCCGCGTACGTAATGATTGCTGGGTCTACGCTGGACTCGTAGAGCTCTAATATTTGGCCATAACTTACTTGAGGGGCAAATTCAGTTTGAAATAGGACTTGGAATGCGAGTTCGCGAGCTTGTCTTCTCATTTTTTTCTGCTTTTTCTTCAAAATCTAGGTTTGATAACTCTACTATAGGAGCTAATGATAACTGAGGACTGTTGCTGTCGGCAAGATCTAGTAGCTCGGCATCTTCGAGTGTCTCAACAAACTCCTGAACATCCTTGAAAGTACGGTAAACACTTGCAAAACGTATGTAGGCCACATCATCTAGTTGCTTAAGCTCAGCCATGACCTTTTTGCCGATCAAACGAGATGAAATTTCACTTTCTCCGCGGTTGATAACCCATGCGGCGATCCGTTCCACCACTTGTTCCATTTGTGCCAAAGAAACAGGGCGCTTCGAGCACGATGCTTGGAGACCTTTAAGAATTTTTTCTTTGCTGAATGGCTCGCGGCGACCATCTTTTTTGATGATATAAGGAAAAGCAACTTGGATGGTTTCAACGGTTGAGAAGCGAGCTTTACATTCTAAACATTCGCGACGGCGACGGATACTCCCGTCTCGCTGAACACGAGTGTCTAAAACTCTATCATCTGCATGTCCACAAAATGGGCATTTCATGGTACCTACCTCTCTGAGCCCGACTTTAGGAGAAGGGCTCTGGTGACGTCAACAAGGCTGTGCTATGCTTCAATTATGACGCTACTGGTTAGGACTCTGGCAGCCTCATAAGTGCTGATACAATTAAACAGCAAGGAGCCTTCCATCATGATTCGACACCTCTGTATATTCGCTCTTGTCCTTTTTAGCTCTCTTACTACCTGGTCTCAGCAACCCAAAGTGGGGCGCGAGGCTGCTGCCAAATACTTTCAGGGCAATCGCGCGCCTGACATGGAAGAGCAAGTTGTGGATTCCGTAAAAGCGTTTTCAGGCTCTTCAGATAGAGTTTTGGCCCTGCATTTTGGAAAATACACTCACTCCCAGGCCTACGAGTGGGGTGGCAGTGGTAAAGAGACTCGCGTTGGGCAGCTCAATGGTGGTGTCACTTATCGTATTGGGGAGTGGGAAAAGTCCATGGATCTCAATCTTCGAGTGGATTATTTGGAGTTTGATGTTCGTGGAGAAAAAGCTACTAAACTTTCGATTATGCCACTGATTACATTCCCAGATGCTGCCGCCAAGTTTCCGCTGTATTTTGGAATTGGTGGTGGTTTGGGTGTTTTCTTTGATCAAGTAGAAGATGAGTCACCTTTGTCTTTTGATTATCAGCTGATTTTAGGAGCTCGTTTTTTTGAAGTTTTTGAGAACACTGGATTTTTTATAGAGTCAGGAATGAAAAACCACCTGCATCTATTGACCTCTGGTCAATTAAATGGAAGCTTCTTCACCTTTGGAGCCGTTTTTACATTTTAAATCGGAAATAACATGAAACTACATCGTCATTTAGTGGAGTCTGTGATCACGGCTCTAGAGTCTATTTTTGAATCTAAATTTTATGCAGATAAAGTCATTGAAAAGACTTTAAAAAATCAAAGAAAATGGGGCGCTCGCGATCGCCGTTATTTTGCTGAAACAGTTTATGACATCGTTCGCTGGTACCGTTTGCTCAGCGAACTCGCTGGCGGAGATGATTATTGGGGCATGTGGGCTATTCATAGTTTGCGTCAAGGGCTCACTTTGCCAGAATGGGCAGAGGAGTTAAATCTCACTCCCAAAGAGTTAGATCGCAGACTGAAACAAATCACCAATCCTGCCATTCTCGAGAGCATTCCAGACTGGTTGCAGATTCGTGGGATCGAAGAGTTGGGTGCTGCATGGTTTGATGTGCTCAAGGCTCTCAACAAACAAGCACCAGTGTACTTGCGTACCAATGAGCTAAAAATCAATCCGACTCAACTTGTATCTCAGTTGGCAGAAGAAGAAATTTTTTGTGAGCCAGTGATGGATCATGCAAATTATCCATCTGCTCTAAAGCTGAAAGAACGAAAGAATGTCTTTGCAAGCAAAGCTTTTAAAGCGGGTCTCTTTGAAGTGCAAGATGCGGGCTCTCAGCGAATTGCTCCCCTTTTAGATGTTGCCCCCGGAATGAGAGTTGTAGATGCTTGTGCCGGAGCGGGCGGTAAATCTTTGCACTTGGCTGCGCTAATGAAGAATAAAGGCAAAATTATTGCCATGGATATTCATGAGTGGAAACTCAAGGAGCTTAAGACTCGCGCTGCACGGGGCGGTGTAGATATCATTGAGACACGTGTGATTGATTCCAATAAAGTCATAAAACGTTTAGAATCTAGTTTTGATCGCGTGTTGCTGGATGTGCCTTGTTCTGGTTTGGGTGTGCTCAGACGTAATCCTGATACAAAGTGGAAATTGTCAGCAGAGGAACTCAAGCGACTGCAAAAACTGCAACAAGAAATAATTCGTGATTACTCCAAGATGTGCAAAGTGGGAGGCAAGATGGTCTATGCGACGTGCTCTGTTCTGCCCTCTGAAAATCAAGAACAAGTGCAGGCCTTTTTAAAAGATCATCCACAGTGGGAGTTGGTCAGCGAACTCACTCTTCGTCCAGACTTGGAAGATACCGATGGTTTTTATGCAGCACAATTGATACGAAAGTCCTAGGTAAACTGGACTCTATTTGCTGTAACTAGTGTCGATATGTAAGACATGGGCATGAGGAAGTATTTAATCTTATTGGGCATTGTTGTCTCATCACATATTTGTCACGCGGGATTTATTTTAGATCTCACGACTGCCTATGAATCCAGCACTAACAAATATGCTGCCGAAGGATCTTCTTCGCGCACAGGCATTGGTGGGGGAGTTTATTTTCAAGCCTCAAAAAAGTTTTGGTTGGGCTGGGGATTTAACACCTACACTTTTGCAGAAAAATTAGACGCAGAGAAGTTTGATTACAGCTCCACTGAAATGGGGCCTTCTTTTAAATGGGAAATTGGCAAGAGTGGCCTCTATTATCTCACTGGAACCTACAATCTTAATATCGAAAGCACAGCAAAGCTGGATACCAGTGAAAAAGTTCTGGGCAGTTCTTACCAAGTCAGTTGGGGAGTGCAGCCTCAGATTGGTGAGCGTTTTCGTCTTGGCGTCTTTTTGACGTACTATTCAGCATCTCACGGTAAAAAAGTGATTTCTGATGTGCAATCAAGCACAAGCTACTCCAGCACTTGGATTTATCCCAGCCTTGCATTGAGTTTCTTTTATTAAAATAAGATTCCTTGAGCTCAAGCACAGTGCATCTGAGTCTTAACGCGCAGGGAGAATGTCGAATTAATATTAAGATATTCTTGGATGCGCTGTTCAATGACCCTTTATGATTGCAATACGTGAAACCCTCAAGTTAGAAATTTGCATCCAAAACAGGAGGGGTTTCCATGTTAAAAAATGTATTAGTTCTTACAATCGCTTTAATGGCTACTTCTGCACAGGCAGAAGAAGTTCATCCTTACTTTCAGTTAAAATCTGCGCAAGTGACAGAAGTAACTGATTTATATCCAGAGACTTCAATGATGAAGGTTTCTCCATTCGCTGATTGTGATGCAACTGGAGTTGGCGTAAACAACGTAGAAGAAGCTAAAGACGTGAATCCGTTGAATGCTGTTGAAATTTTTGTAGATCAAATCATCAACATTGGTAAAAAGATTTGGGCTATTATCGATGCTGGTCGTCCAGTAGTTAATGTTAACTTGAGCATGGCAAATGCTCTTCCTCGTGGTTTGGCTTGCTGGACTGATTTAGAAGGATGGCAAATGCCTCAATCTAAAGTTTACCGTGTATCTTATGAAAACGGCTTCGGCGCAGAAGTTGTTACTTTTGACTACCGTGTTTCTTTCGTTGCAGGTGGTAGCCACAACGGAGTTGGTCAATACATCACTAACGCACAAATGATGCCTGCTACTTTAGATGTAAGCTGGGGATTTAATTTTGATGCGCAAGCTGAAGTTCCAGCAGTATTCAACATGGGTTCAAAATCTCAGCCAGTTGCTGGAATGCAAATGGTAATGAAGTGGAAAGTAAACACAGCTTTCCAACACATGGAAGAGTCTGAGTCTTACCACATCTCTGGTAACAACAAGTTAATCAAGATGCAGTAAGCGTCTGATAAAAAAAGAAGCCTTCGGGCTTCTTTTTTTTTGTCCAATTCAAAAAGGTGTTCTATCTTGTTCCTGAATTTTCTCTTTTTCAGGAGGCCCAGCAATGTACGTACATAATTTAGATCCTTTTGCGATTCAAATATCTGGTGATTTTGGAGTGCGCTGGTACGGTCTTTCTTATATGGCAGGTTTTATCGCTGCTTTTCTTTTAATTTCTTGGATCGTTAAAAAGCAAAGAGCGGGTTTGGCAGTTTCCATGGTGAGTGACTTTATCACTTATGCAGCCATTGGAACTCTTGTTGGTGGTCGCCTTGGCTATGTTTTTTTCTACTCTCCAGATTTACTTTTAAAATTTAAAAGTGATTTTCCTTTTTGGGGTGTACTTGCTGTCAATGAAGGTGGAATGGCCTCTCATGGAGGTATCATCGGAATTGTGGTAGCGGTGCTTTTATTTGCTCGTAAACATGGAATCAACTCTCTCTACTTAATGGACTTAGTGGCAATGGTCGGTCCCGTGGGTGTTTTTTTTGGTCGAATTGCTAACTTTATTAATGGAGAACTAGTTGGTCGAGAAGCTCCAGCTGATTTTAAATACGCGGTGAAATTTCCATCTGATATTTTTAATTGGCCCTCTCAAGATTTTGCCAAACTAGAGACGCTTACTCCTGTCGTAGAAAACTTAGGAGTCACAAGAGATCAATGGTTGGAAAACTTAGGTAAATACTCTCTTGATGCAGGTGCAAGAAATGAAGTGTTCGGAACACTCAATCGTATTGTTGTTGAGATACAGAGTGGTAATGAAGTTTTGCGAAAGTCTATTGAACCTCTGTTGATGCCTCGTTATCCCTCACAATTAATAGCAGCAGTTTTAGAAGGCCTATTTACATTCTTAGTTTTATTCTTTTTGTGGAGAAAGCCCAGAAAACCTGGATTTATTGCCGCTACATTTGTCATGCTTTACGCCACTGTGAGAGTGATTAACGAGCAGTTCAGAATGCCAGATGCTCATATTGGATTTCAGGCCCTTGGCTTAACTCGTGGGCAATGGCTCAGTGTAGGTATGTTTGTCGTAGGTGCAGTGATGATGTTCTTGTGGATGCGTTCAAATAATATCGCAGTCAATGGTTGGAGCTCAGGTCATAGTATTAAGTTAGGACGTAAGTAGTTTCTGATCAGTCAGTAAAATAAAAAAAGAGCCTGAAGGGGCTCTTTTTTTATTCAATCTTCCGCTTATATTACTTAGGTTAACTTTTTTGCCAAATCTCCTCGCGGCACAATTTCTTGTTCGCCACTAACGAGGTTTTTAATGGTCACTTGATTTTGATCAATTTCCGCAGAGCCGATAATAATGGCCCATGTGCACTGACTTTTATTGGCTTTTTTCATCTTTTTACCAACATTGCCAGAGAGAATATTTTCGATGGGCAAATTTTGCTGACGAAGTTCGTTAGCCAATTTGTGACTTTCGATTTCTCCTCGCTCATCAGCGCCGATAATGGCAATTTTGCCTGGGCTTGGTTGCCATTTCTCAGGTGCAAGCATTTCGCAAAGACGTTCTATTCCTGCGGCCCAGCCAACACCAGCGGTTTTGGGGCCTCCCATGCTTTCAATGAGAGAGTCATAGCGGCCACCAGCGAGTAGGGTTCCTTGAGCGCCGAGTTCAGTTGTTGTAAACTCAAAAACAGAGTGGCAATAGTAGTCCAACCCACGCACAAGTCGAGGATTGATCTCATAAGGAATACCTAAAGCATCTAAACCCTTTAGGACGCGGGCAAAAAAATCTTGCGCTTCAGGAGTTAAGTAGTTTTTTGCTTCGGGAGCTTGGGCAATGAGTTTCCTATCTCCCTCATCTTTAGAATCCAAGATGCGCAAAGGGTTTTTTTCGAGACGCATGCGGGAGTCTTCAGAGAGTTGTTCTTTGTGTTTTGAAAAAAACTCGACTAAGACATCGCGATAACTGTTGCGAGAAGCAGCGTCACCTAGAGTGTTGATTTCTAATTTGCATTTCTGATGCAATCCCAAATCGCCCAAAATATTCCAAGCAAGATTGATGACCTCCACATCTGCCATGGGAGTTTCTAAACCAAGAACTTCAACACCGATTTGATTAAACTGACGGTAGCGCCCTTTTTGAGGGCGTTCGTGTCTAAACATAGGGCCGCTATAATAGAGTTTTAAAGGTATGTTCTGAGCTAAGCCTTCGCTGATAAAGGAGCGAGCAATGCCCGCTGTGCCTTCTGGTCTTAACGTGAGGCTATCGCCACTTCGATCCACAAAAGTGTAGGTTTCTTTATGAACAACATCGGAAGTTTCGCCTAGGGTGCGATGAAATACCTCGCTAAACTCAAAGACTGGGGTTTCAATTTCACCAAAACCAAACTTGCTTGCGTTATTGTAGGCGAGACCCTCGACAAAACGAAAAGCTAAGTTTTCGTCGGGCATCATATCTCTGGTGCCTCTTACTCTTTGCAGTTTGCTCATAAACTGTGCTCCACTTCTAACATTTTACTTTTGTTGCAAAATCCTTGCATTTAGATCCAGACCCGCTTTAATAAGAAGCATGAAGACCTATGTGCTTGTTGGAGTATTTATCTTATCTGTGCTCACTGGAGCTGTCATCTTTCATTCCTTAAAATCTGGAGGAGGAACTGGCTCCGGTATCGAAGTAGACTGGCGTCTCCTTGGTGAAATGGATTATGTCACTGGACACTCCTCGTCAGAGCTTAAAGCAGTTGAGGGAAAACGAGTCAAAGTCCCAGGATTTATGGTTCCACTTGAAGATGAGCAGAAAAGAGTGACTGAGTTTTTATTGGTACCAACACCTCAAGCTTGTATTCATGTGCCAGCTCCGCCGCCCAATCAAATGGTCTATGTAAAAATGAAAGAGGGCGTTGATACAGCTTATGGGCCTATTTGGGTTTATGGTGATTTAAAACTTGTTACCAAGAGGTCTCTTTATGGAGAAGCCTCATTTGAAATTGAATCTGATTTTATTGAACCTTATCAGTAGGAGTTCACATGAAAACATTTATCACAGTAGCTCTAGTTATGACTTTAACCAATCCAGTTTGGGCTCACAAAAAATCTCATAGCGCCCATGTGCATGGAAATGCAGAAATGGATATTGCTTTTGATGGCGTCAAAGGTGAAGTGAAATTTGAAGGTTCTGGAGATGCTTTTCTAGGGTTTGAGCACAAACCTAAAAATATGAAACAAGAAAAAGCAGTCAGTGATTTACAAGACACTCTAAAGAATCGCATCAATGAAGTTGTTGTATTGCCTGCAGCTAGTGGATGTCAGTGGATGCAGACAAAGTATGAAATTGAATACCATGGCAACCACAGTGATGTGGATACTGAGTATCAAGTGACATGCCAGGTAGCTCCTACGGGAAAGGTCGACTTGCAGTTTGTTAAGTTTTTTCCAAAAATGAAGAATATAGAAGTCGAAGTGCTTACAGAAAAAGTTCAGAAAAAAATCATGATCAAAGGCAGTGGAAACATTGAGCTTTAAATGACGATTATTGAGATTTCTGATTTAAAATTTACTTATCCTAAAAAACTTGAACCCACTCTGCTCATTGAAAATCTTCAAATTCAAAGTGGAGAAAGAGTGTTTCTCTTTGGGCCAAGTGGTTCGGGTAAAACTACTTTTCTAGAAATTCTGGCAGGAGTTTTGGCGCCTCAAGAGGGCAAAGTCCTTATTAAAGGGCAAGATCTCGCTCAGATGTCACCAACACAGCGCGATCATTTTAGAAGTCAGAACATCGGGTATGTTTTTCAATCTTTTAATTTAATTCCTTATTTAACGGTTAGAGAAAATATTTTGTTACCTCTACTGCTTGCACAGAAAAGTGCTCAAGAGATTGCGGGCCACTTGGAGCATCTTACCTCTGAGTTAGGCATCGCAAACAAATTATTTGATGCTGTGAGCGAACTGAGTGTGGGACAACAACAACGAGTGGCTGTGGCCAGAGCTCTTCTCATGAAACCCTCGTTGTTGCTAGCAGATGAACCGACATCGGCATTAGATGCGGATCATCGCGAGCGTTTTTTAAAACTATTATTCTCCCTTGCAAGTGAGCAGGGGACGAGTGTGGTTTTTGTGAGTCACGACCGCAGTATACAACCTCTCTTTGATCGCAGCATTTCTTTAACTGATATCAATCGAGTGCAACAATGACATGGTTGAGCTTTATATTTAAATCTTTAAAAAATCGCGCCACAACGACACTATTGACTGTGGTATCCATCGCTTTAAGTGTGATGTTGTTAGTGGGAGTTGAGGTTGTGCAAGAGGCTGCAGAAGAAGGATTTACTCAGTCAGTCTCTAATACGGATCTAATTGTTGGAGCTAAGAGTGGCCCCATTCAATTGATTCTCTATACAGTTTTTAACATGGGATCAGCGACCAATAATGTTTCCTTTGAAACTTGGCAGAAATATCAGCAACATCCAGCAGTGGAGTGGACAATTCCTTACTCTCTTGGTGACAGTCATCGTGGATTTCGTGTTGTTGGTACAAATGCTGATTTTTTTAAACATTACCAGTTTAGAGGAGATCAAAAGATTTCTTTCCAACAAGGTGTGGAGTTTTCTGGGATTTGGGATGTGGTTCTAGGGGGGGAAGTGGCAGAATCTCTAGGCTACAAGCTTGGAGATCCCATAGTTGTTGCTCATGGAGTTACTAAAGGTGAAGGCATTGTTCACCATGATGATAAGCCTTTTAAGGTAGTTGGTATCTTAAATAAAACCGGAACACCTGTGGATCGCTCTCTCTATGTTTCATTAAAAAGTTTAGAGGCCATTCACATCGATTGGCAAAGTGGAGCTATGCCCACTCGTGAAACAGCAGTACCTGCGGAGCAGATACGCGAAGAAGAATTGCAAGTTCAATCCATCACTGCTTTTTTCTTAAGGACCAAAGGTCGAATTGAAACTTTGCGATTGCAGCGAGAAATTAACACAGATTCATCAGAAGCTCTGCTGGCAATTATTCCAGCTGTGACTCTGAGTGAGTTGTGGAGAAGTTTGAGTTATGCCGAGAAAGTTCTGCGTTTGATTTCTTGGATGGTTGTAGCCGTGGGCTTGGTATCGATGTTGATTGCTCTCCTCACCAGCCTCAATGAACGTCGAAGAGAGATGGCAATCTTAAGAGCCATTGGCTGTCGTCCTCAACAATTGAGTCTGCTGCTCATTGCCGAATCATTTATGATTACTGTTACAGGTATTATTGCCGGTCTCTTCTTTGCAACAGCTCTAGTGTTTTTGGTGCGCCCATGGATGGCAAGTGAGTTTGGTTTTTACTTAGAAGCGCAAATTCTGAATCTGCGAGTGATAAGCTTTTTAGCAGCTATGTTGGTGGCGGGTCTATTTATTGGTATTTTACCAGGCTTGCAGGCTCGACGTCAGTCATTAAAAGATGGCTTAAGTCTTCGACTATAACTAACCTTTGCGGAGAGTTTTCCGCAGAGGTTTGTTATAGTGTTTTTTAATTAAGAGGCAATTTTTACTTTATCAGCTTTTTCTGGTTCGTAATCAGACCAAGCAGTCTTAATTTCTACGAACTCACCATTTTCAGCTTTGTAACCTCGAACTTTGTACATTTTGAGGGCTTCAGAGCGGCCTTTGACTTCGGCAGCTCCAGCGAAATCTATTTTAAACTCTTCACCAACTCGAGTGAGAACATCATCGGAGATTAAAAGATCGGTCCCAAATGCTTTAGTAGAGGCTTCAATCCGAGAGGCAGTGTTGACAGTGTTACCGATAACTGTGAACTCCATACGTTCATCAGAGCCAATAGTACCAGAAATTGCACGTCCTGCATGGAGGCCCATCCCGATGGCAATAGGTGGTTCTCCGCGAGCTTCTCTTTTAGCATTCAGCTCTTCGAGGGACTTGCGCATTTCTAAACAAGCGCGAACTGCATTGTAAGCATCTTTGTCACTCTCTTTTGGGGCGCCCCAAATAGCCATAATCGCATCCCCAATAAATTTATCTACGACTCCGCCGTGGCGATTGATGATACTAACCATAACTGCAAAATATTCGTTGAGCATGGCAACGACTTCTTCTGGTTTACGTTTTTCTGAGAAGGCTGTAAAACCACGAATATCAGAGAAAAAGACAACAACTTCTTTATTCTGTCCGCCCAGTCCGATATCTTTGTTAATTAAATCTTCAGTAATCGAAGAGCCGTGGAATTTGCTAAAGAGAGATTTTACTTTATCACGCTCTTTTAAACCTTCCGTCATTTGATCAAAAGCAACTGCCAAATCTCCGACCTCATCTTTAGATTTGACTTGAGCTCTAGCGGAGACATCAAAGTTTCCTTTAGAGACCACTTTGATCAACTCTGCTAGCTTTTCAATGGGAGAGGTAAGAGTCATCGAGAAAAGAAATATTGCAAAAATAGCAATCGACACGGCAGTGCCTGCGACAAAGATAGCTCGGCGACGCACTTCATTTGAAACTTCAAGAATAATTTCTTCGGATGTTTGAGAAATCATTGTGAGACCTACAGAAGTAATAACACTAGCACCGAAGTATGTCTTGCCGTCTACAGGGTCTTTAAATTTTGTCTGATATTGGGGACTTTTTTGATTTTTTGCTTTTTGCACAAGAGGATTTTGACTCATATTGTATCGAGCGAGTGCCCACTTCTCATTACTATGAGATACTAGGATTCCCTCACGGTCCACTAGGTAGTGAGTGCGCTCAGAAAGTTCTGAAAATGGCTTTAGTAAGGCCGCTAAATGAAAATCAGCTAGAGCAATATGGGTGATTAATCCTTTGTCGTCACGAATGAGGGGAATACCTATTGTAAACATGGGTAAGCCATCTTGAAAGGAAGCGTTCCGGATTTCCATTCCCCCACGAATGACATTCGAGATTGGAAAATTTTGCCAATTGCGTACACGATCAAAGTAACTCTCACTTGTTTTGTACGGCTCTAGAATATCTTTGCGTACTTTGCGTGTGATAATTTTTATTTGAGTTCCTGAGACTTCGGCAATTTCAATATTGATAATATTTTTATCTTTTGCAAAATTTTGTTCGAAAGAAGCAAGTGCTTCTGTCTTGTTGTTAATACTTGTCATCAAAATACCTGAAGTTACCTTCATTTGCTCAACTAAAGAGGTTACTATATTTTCAACTTCTTTAGCCTTGGCAGTGGCAGATTCAAGATTCGAAATATCAACCTGCTCAGAAGCTTTGCGCTCAAAGTATTGAGAAGAGATATAAGTAATAGCTCCTGTTGAAGCCAACAAAATGAGTATGGTCACTGAGATAAGTTTTGTTGAAATTGATATTCTCATGAGACGTTCTCCTAAAAATTATACTCTGCTAAAAAGTTTAAGTAATGACCAGTGATCGTGGATGAGTTGACATCTCCATCTGCGGCAAGAGAGCTTCCGCCAGTCTGAGATTGGTAGCTCACGCGATCCACGCGCATGGCATAACCCATAAGGCCAGTAAAGTTTTCTGAAAGACGATAGCTCCCCATAATGCCAAATTGGGTAGAGAGTGTCGGTTCGATGTCGAGGCCGTTGGGAGTTTTGACTTTAAATAAGGAGTAATACAAATGTGAATTAACTTGTAGTCCCAGTTTTGGTGTCAAGGAGTACCAGTATTCGCCACCAAAATGCGGACCCGCAAAAGCTATATTCGTGGTTGATGAAGAGTTGGATAAGGGATCACCAATAGTTTCTGGTAACTCTTTATAGAAGAGGCCGATATTTCCTCGGACTTCACCGCGATCACCAAAGGATTTTCTAAAGACAACGTTGGATTCCAAAGAGGCAAAAGTTTGAGTTTTGCCCTCAAAAGTAAAACCACTCAAATCAAGAATAGTCAAAAAGCCCCAGGGATTTTCTGGTTTTGCCCAGCCGAGCCCTAAGCGGCCTGTACCACCAACGGCAGAATAACTTGAGACCGAGTTAAACTCTGGGTTTTCGCCTTCAAATTGCATTTGAGTAATAAGATAGGAGGCAACACCATACCAGCCACTGAGGCGTTCAATAGATTTGCGGATCATAGCGGTGTATTCAGCAGCAGGTGAGCGGTTTCCATCTTTGACTTCAAAAGTCACTTTGGCAAAGTCTGAATCTTGTCTTAGAGGGGAGCGCGATTTTACAGCCACCTGGTAGCGACCACCGGGCCAAGTCGATTCAAAAGGTAAATTATTATCTTTGAGGGCTTGGTAACTCTGGAATTTTTCCCATTTTTTGGTTTCAGCGTTAAATTTAAGAACAGTGACATCAGAGTACTGACTCTTATCACTGGCAGTCCATTCTAATTGGCGCACATATACATTATCAGGCTTTTTTATTTCGGGTTTTTGAATTTTACCACCGACAACGGAAAAGTCTAAAATGGAGTCAGCTTCACTGCTATAACCTTCTGAATCAAGAGCTCTAATCTTAAAGTTATAAACTTGAGCTACCGGTACAGCAAAAGCAGCTGAGGTCTCGGAAGTTGTATTTTTGCTGATTTCTTTCCCTTCAGCATCGATTAATAAATATTCGTATTTAGAAGCCCCGGGAGTGGGTTTCCAAGTTATTTTAATTGAATCTTCATCTTCATTTTTGGAGATGATTTTTTCTCCATTTTCTGGAGAAGTTAAATGAACATTTTCTAAATAAACAATGACTTCTGAAAGTTCAGACCAGTCTCCCGGAACACCACGGTAGTCACGGGCGCGGAGGCGCATGAGATGAGTGCCTGGCTTCAAGGGGCCTTGCCACTCGGCTGTGTTTACTTTAAAGACTTGTGGTTTGTTGTTATTTTTATTTGTTGATTTATAAGTAAGTTCAATATCATAACTTTTAGCTCCCTCAATAGCTTCCCACTCAAAACTGACTACGCGACGATAGCTTTCACCAGCAGAGACATCTGCTTGCGCCAACGTAGCGGTTAGTAATAAAAGAAGGAGGGAGATCATCTGCATCAATTAACCTTTATCTTTTTTAAGCTTGGAGCCTTAAGCCCGCTGTTTTCAGGTACTGAGATTGTTTTTTCAGCATAGTTTTCACTAGGGCGCCCATGTTTATCGATGGCAATAAGTTGAGCTTGGTAATTACCAGGCATTAAATTTTTTATTGAGGTCTTATTCTTTTGATAGCGAAGACGTTTGATCTCTTTTCCATCTTTAGAAATAACAAGCTCATACTCTTTGGCCTCAGCAGGTGAAGTCCAGCTAAGTTCTACTTTGCCATCATTACTAGCTTTAATGATATTGCCCTCGCCTGCAAATTGAGGTGCAGGAATTTTTGGGAGTTCTTTGACATCGAGAATCTTCTGAGGAGCAGCTCCAATAACTGTCCCATTTGCATCAAGAGCTTCAATAGAAGCAACATAGCGCCCTGGTCTTGCTACTGGTGTTTTAAATGATGTCTCAGCAACAACTTGCTCTAAGATTTCAGTATTATCAGAATCTTCAGACTTAACAGTGACCCTATAGTTTTGCACGTTATCTACTGAGGGTTTTTGCCAGGTAAGTGCTACTTCAGGATTTGTTACAAAAGTCTGCACGGCCTCGGGGGAAGGATCAGCCCATGCTAGATCCACTTTTTGAGGAGAATATTTTTTAATTTTAAAAGTGTGAATAGGGCCTACATACGGTTGAGTTTCATCTGGGGAATAGAAAGAATATCGCCAGAAGTAAGATCCTGGTTGTAGGTTCGGAATGGTAGCTTCTAATTCATTTTTAAAGTTCTGTGTAAAAAATTTGTTTTTGAGTTGAGAATCAGACGCAATTTCTAAAGTTACTGACTGAGACAGGTCGGGTTTTTGCCATTTGAATTGAATGGCTAAAGTGTCGGTTTGAGTTTCAAATTCTTGTTCAGGTTGAGGGGTGATAAAAGTTGGGTAGGTACGCGGGATAATTTCGCTGCGATAAATTGGAGATTCTATAAGAGTTTGATCTCCAGATTTTGCAACAAGTTTCCAGAATTTCTTTCCAAAAGGCAGCGTTGTGGTGATTTTTCCCGTGGCTGTTTTTTCTATCAGAGATAAATTTTTTCTATTATTGCCTACCCACAGACTTACTTCTGTATTTTCAGGAATGCCACTCCACGAAAATTCAATGGGCTCCATTTTTTCGGCATTTCTAAAAATTGGTTTACCAGGTTGCGGTGAAAGAATTTTGAGTTGAGATTTTTCTTGAAGTTCACCATTGAGACCTAAAGATCCTACTTTACCTGAAGTAAGTTCTTTAGTTTTTCCATCAAGAGTTTTGATAGAGGCGCTACCTTCAATAACTTGTACATTTACTTCATTATCTTTTGATTTTGAAAGTGAGACAGTGGCGCGACTCAGATCTACTTTTCCTTTTGCAGAGTTCAACACAAGTCCAACGGAGTCTTCTGGATTTGAGGATCCCTGGCTGGCATTAACAAATAAACTACCTTCCAAAAGATCGAGAGCAATTTCTCCTGCAGATTGCTTAATAACAATCAGTGATTCTGGTTCGAGATCCAAATATTTATCTGTGCCAGCAAATTGAATTCTAACTTCACCTCTCTCAGATGTTCTGATGGCTTCTCCATTAAAGAGAGCTTCACCTTGATTCACGCTTTGCCAGAGGAGGCGTGCTGCAGGTCTTCTTTGAATGTCTTCAATAACTTGGCCAACGTAAGCAAGTGGTTTCTCGTTACTGTTTTGCAAGTGCTGTGTCGCTGTGCTCTGATACCAATAATAATTGATAACAAAGACGGATGTAGACAGCACAGCCGCAGTGGCCAATTTTTTTAAATGTTGTTTCATGCGCAATACTCCACCTCTGGTCCATCGGCAATTCGAGGCTAAAAATGGAGGCTAGGTTGACTTTTGCTGGACTAGACTCGACCTGTGAACAGCTTTGTGTTAGTTTAGTGACCTATGGAAAAAAAGAACTACATCACACCAGCGGGTATTAAGAAATTAAAGGATGAGTACCATCAATTGGTCCATGTGGAGAGGCCGCGAGTGGTTGAAACAGTTGCTTGGGCTGCAAGCAATGGGGATCGTTCTGAAAATGCTGACTATCAGTATGGCAAAAAAAGATTGCGAGAAATTGACAGTCGTTCTCGTTTTTTAATGAAAAGAATCGAAGCTGCAGAAATTGTCGACCCTTCTCTATTGAGTGGAAGTATTGTGCGGTTCGGTGCCACAGTGACTTTGTCAGATGAAGATGAAAACTCTCATACGTGGCAAATTGTGGGTGAGGATGAGTTTGATATTAAAGCTGGAAAAATTTCTTGGCAGTCACCCATCGCAAAGGCCATTCTCGGTAAAAAGCAGGGAGATGAAGTCAAAATCTCTAAGCCTGCCGGAGAAGAGTTTATGATCATAGAAAAAGTGGAGTATCTTTGAGTAAATCAAATTTGCCACCCTTAGATGTAAAAGCTTTACTCCCACCATTTTGGGCACGAGGAGGGCATCAGCAAACCTTGTGGGGGCATTTTTTACCATCACCAAAAGTTAGTTCTCGCGGAGAGACTACGTTATTGCCATTAAATGATGGCGATAAACTGTTAATAGAAATTTTTGATCGTCAGTCTCCTGTGGTTGTGAGCCTATACCATGGCTTATCGGGAGATACGAATGCTGATTACATGCAGAGGAGTGCTCTGCTTTGTGAAAGATTAGGCTTTACCTGTGTCTTGGTCAATCATCGAGGGGCCGGCCCCATTAAAGGCTTAGCAAAAAAGCCCTATCATTCAGGAATCGCTGAAGATATTTCTAGCGTTCTAGATTTTTTAAAAGTTAGATTTCCTCAAGCTCAACAGATAGCTGTGGGTTTTAGTATGAGTGGAAATATTCTTTTAAATTTAGTGAGTGGCAATCGCGGAAGTACCAAACCAGACGCCGCTATCTCAGTCAACGCTCCTATTAATCTGAGTCGGGCGAGCCAACTTTTGCATCATGGATTTAACAAAGTCTACGATAAGAGATTTATAAATATTTTATCTGAGGTATTTTACGCCAAACAAAATATGGGTTTAATAGATCCTCAGTTGCGAATCCCCAAGAATGCCACCATCTGGGATTTGGATGAAATATTCACAGCGCCTTTATGTGGATTTAAAGACCGCACAGATTATTACGAAAACTGTTCGACCTATAGACATGTTCACAAGATCAGTGTTCCTACCTATGTGCTCACAGCAGCAGATGATCCCTTTGTTAGCGCTATCGACTACCTCGAGAATTCATGGTCACCATGGGCACAAGTCCGTATTGAAAAACACGGAGGTCATTTAGGTTTTATAAGTCACAGGCGTGACTCTCCATTCGGTCGAAGGTGGTTGGATCAATATTTAGAAAGTGCCCTCAAGCAGCTCAGCTCGCGTAGTTGATTTTACTTCAAGTCTTTTTAAATGATGAAAATTTCTATACATCATTTGGCGACTCAAGTTCATGCAAATAAATTGTTTTAAAGTTGCTTAGAAAAAAAGCCCCTTATCGGGGCTTTTTTATTTTTATGTTTAAAGCAGAATCTAGACTTCTTCTTCTGGAGGAGCAAATCCTCTTCGCATGGTATTTTCAGTAATAACGGCAGGCTCTACAAATTGTTTTAAATAATCTGGTCCGCCAGTCTTAGAACCGACACCAGACATTTTAAATCCACCAAATGGGTGACGGTCAACCATGGCACCTGTGATGCCACGATTGATATACATGTTACCCACTTCGATTTCTTGTTTTGCTTTTTCGATATTAGCTGGGCTGCGAGAGTAAATGCCGCCAGTAAGTGCGTACTCAACAGAGTTTAAAATTTCTATGGCTTGGTCCATATTCTCGGCACGAATGACGGAGAGTACGGGGCCAAAGAATTCTGTTTGGGCAACGTAGTCTGTGACTTTGACATCAGCAAAAATAGTAGGTGGAACATAGTAACCACCTTCTGGTACAGAGCCTTTGAAGAGGAGCTTGTGTTTCTTTTGACCTTCTTCAATAGCAGTTAAAAGTCTTTCGTGAGCTTCTTTGTCAACGACTGGTCCCAAATAAGCTTTTGGATTCTCAGCTGCTTTGACTTCGATTGATTTTGCAGTTTCGACTAAACGATCTACAAACTTTTCGTAAATCTCATCTAAAACAATCACACGGCTGGCAGCAGAGCACTTTTGTCCGCTAAAGCCAAAGGCAGAGTAAATGACTCCATCTACAGCTTCATCAAGGTCAGCGTCGTTATCGATAATCACAGCATTCTTGCCCCCCATTTCGATAATGCATCTCTTAACGTGTTCTTGTCCTGGTTGCACTTCAGCAGCACGTTTTAAGATATGGAGACCCACGGCTTTAGAACCAGTAAAGGCAATCGTCGCAGTGTATTTATGATTAACAATGTATTCGCCAACTTCTTCACCAAACCCAGGCAAGAAGTTAATCACTCCTGCTGGGAAGCCTGCTTCTTGAATCATTTGCATTAAGCCCCAAGCAACAACAGAAGATTGTTCTGCGGGTTTCATGACAACTGTATTACCAGTAACTGCTGCAGCAGCCACCATTCCGCAAAGAATTGCGAGAGGGAAGTTCCAAGGAGCAATCACCGCCGTCACACCACGAGGTTTGTACTGATAAAGAGAGACCTCGCCTGGAGCTGAGCCTACGCGCTGTGGTTTTTGCAATTCGCGCATGTGGCGAGCATAGTAGCGACAGAAATCAATAGCTTCTGTGATGTCAGCATCGGCTTCGGCCCAAGGTTTGCCAACCTCGAGCACTTGTTCTGCGATTAATTTAAAGCGATCGCGGATCATGAGATCAGCAAGTTTATCAACGAGGTCTGCACGTTGAGTTGCTGGAGTTTTTTTCCAAGTTTTAAAGGCACGGTGAGCAGCTTGCATTGCTGTTTCTGCTTGCTCTGTGCTTGCCATTTGGATTTGACCCACAACTTCGTTAGTTGCAGAGGGGTTCACACGAGAGAAAACTTCTTTGCCTGTAAGAGTTTTGCCATCAACGAGGACTGGCACTTTGATTGGCATTTGGCTGCGCATTTTTTGCAGAGCTTGTGTGACTTCTTTGCGGTTTTTCTCAACGGCAAAATCAAGTAGAGGTTCATTATAGAACTTACGTGAGTTGCGTGGGAATTCAGAAGAAGTTGGTACCAAACCTTGAGCTGGATCTTTTAAGAGTTCTGCTGTGGATTTGTTATCGGCAAACTTTCCACGCAACCAAGATTCGTTGCTGGTGTTTTCGAGAAGACGACGCACGAGATATGCCATACCTGGAATTAACTCACCTACAGGAGCGTATTCACGTAAGCGATAACCCATGTCGACGATAGTTTTTTTGATGGGCTCTGCCATGCCGTAGAGCATTTGGAACTCAAGAGCTTCTTTAGGGATATTGAGTTTTTCAGCCATAATCATACATGCCGCAAGTGAACGCACGTTATGAGAGGCAAAAGCTGGACGAATGAATTTGATATTTTCAAGCAGATACTTTGCGCAGAGTTCGTAGTTAGCATCACTCTCGGCTTTGTTGGTATAAACAGGGATGGGCCAACCACGTTGTTGTGCTTCGATAGTTTCAGAGTCCCAATAAGCTCCTTTTACAAGGCGAACCCAAAAAGGAGTGCCACGTGTTTGTGCAAACTGAGTGAGTTGTTTGATGTCTTCGAATGAATCACGAAGGTAAGCTTGGATCACGATACCAAAATATTTGTAGTCTTTGAGCTCAGGTTCACTGATAAGCTCATTAAAGACTTCGAGAGTCATGTGTTTAACTGCGTAGTGTTCCATATCTAGGTTGATAAAAACATTTTTGTCTTTACCAAGTTTAAAGATAGGGCGGAGACGATCTTTAAGAATTGTTTTAGATTCATCCCAAGCTTTGTCAGAAATTTGAGAGTAGAGAGCTGTCATTTTGACAGAGACATTCACTTTAGGAAGACTGCCTTCGTGGTCACGATCGATCTGTGGAATTTCTTCCCACTTCTCAGCATCTTTTGCGAGCCAAGTAATAAGCTCCATGTACTTTGCTGAATAATCCTGGGCTTCTTTTTCGGAGAGAGTGGCTTCGCCTAAAATGTCTACGGTGAAAGTCATTTTATTTTTGCGAGCTTTTTTAAGCACAGGAAGGGCTTCATCTGGATTTTCACCAGTGATGAACATTGTAGCCATTGAGGTAACATTCTTTTTAATGGCCCCCGCCATGAGCCCTGGAGCTAAAGATCCTAAACCCAAACCAACGTTGAAGACTGCTGGAAGCTTTTCTTCGCCACCTTCAGAAAAATATTCTTTAAGGTGTCGCGCAACTTCGTTACCAGAATTTAGTGATGGCAATACGTCGACAAAACGAAACATATTGGTTTTGAACTTTTCATTTTTCATACTCCATTCCATGATGGAGCCATACCAGAAATCTTTAGAAAAAATAGAAGCTTTGGACTGACCTTCCATGCGACGAAGAATATCTTCACCGCGAGCTTGAATCTGCGCTTGAATATCGTTCATTTTATACCTCTTAAAAGTCGATGGAATACTCTACCTAACAACCAAAAATGACAAGATTTATTTAAACAGTATTCCAGCCCCCTCGAGAGCCAAAAAAAGGGGGGGGCAAACAGCTAAAAAATCCCAGCGCCAGGGGGCTGCGGGCCCCAAAAAACACGACGCCCCCCTCGGCCTGCAAAACAGAAGTTTGGGACTCCGGGGCAGAGCTTCCCAACTCAAGGGAACGGCCCTCGGGCAAAACCCCTCCTCCCCCGAGTACCCCAGGGAGGCAAATATGGTTCTTCTATTTCGCACACACACTCATCCATGAGTTAACCGACATCGCCAAGACTGAAGGGCCCATTATTTGGAGGCAGGCCCCCTCTAATAAAGCTCTTATTTGTGGGCACATCCGACAAGCGTGACGCGTTCGCCCGCTAGGGCGATGTCGGTTAACCTCATGGATGAGTGTGTGCCCACAAGTAAGAGCTTTATTAGAGGGGGCCTGCCTCCAAATAATGGGCCCTTCAGTCTTGGCGAACGCGTCACGCTTGTCGGATGTGTGCGAAATAGAAGAACCATATTTGCCTCCCTGGGGTACTCGGGGGAGGAGGGGTTTTGCCCGAGGGGCGTTCCCTTGAGTTGGGAAGCTCTGCCCTGGGAGTCCCAAACTTCTGTTTTGCAGGCCGAGGGGGGCGTCGTGTTTTTTGGGGCCCGCAGCCCCCTGGTGCTGGGAGTTTTTAGCTGTTTGCCCCCCCCTTTTTTTGGCTCTCGAGGGGGCTGGAATACTGTTTAAATAAATTGGGCTCTTGGTTTTTGTGTAGAGCCCTTTTTTTTAGTGGAGTGAGGAGCGGTGGAGAGTGTTGCGGACTTCTTTTAGTTCTTCTACTGGGACTTGGTAGGGACGACCACACATTTGGCATGTGACTTCTGCCACTTCATTTTTTGCGATCATGTCGTCGAGTTCTGCTTCACCTAAAATTTCCAGAGCTCTAAGAACTCTGTCTTTGGTGCACGGGCAGAAGTACTCTATGTCATGAGTGTGCTCTAGTTCTGTAAATGGTATTGTCATCATGTAGGGCTTAATTAAGTCTTCGGCTTTTGCGCCTTGGCTCAATAGTTCAGAGAGATTTGCTTTAAAAATTTCTGAGTTGGCAATGATGGTGTCGACAGTTTTTTCTTCGACTCCAGGCATGACTTCGATAAGAACTCCACCCGCGGCTTTTACTTTGCCATAAGCATCAAGATAAACACCTAAGTTGATGAGTGAGCGAATTTGGTGAGACTGATGAAGGTAGTGAGCAATGTCTTCGCCAATTTCTCCAGAGACCATTTCAACAGTTCCTTGAAAAGGTGCTTTTTGAAAGGGCAAGTGTCTTACCACAGTCAGATTACCGTGGCCCATGGCTTCTTTGAGCGATAAGCCATTATCATAGTTTGGTGGTTGATATTGAGGATTTGAAGAGTAGCCTCTCACTTTGCCCTCAAATTGTGCTTCAGCATAAACACGTCCCAAAGCTCCGTTACCTTTAAAGAGTAAGCCAATCATTTGGCCCTCTTTCATCTGAGAGGCCATCAACAAGCCACCAACCATGGCTCTGCCCACAGCAACTGTGGCAAGTGGCATAGATTGGTGGAGGTTTTGCATTTCCTGAACCACAGCAGTGGCATCAACGGCAGCCATTCTCACCGTAAAATCATCAGAGACAAAGCGATGCACGCGCTGTTTATTCTTTTCGGCCATGACAAACTCCAAAATTAAGGGCTAGGATTATGGTTTAACAAAGGCAAAAAGCTGAGTCAAATCTATGAAATTTTATATTTTTAGACATGCAGAAAAAAGTAGTGGTGGTGGCCCTAATCCCTCCCTGAGTGCTGGTGGATTTGATCAGGCCTCAAAATTGGCGCTCTTGGTGCGAGAAGGCAAGTTGCCATCTCCACAAGAACTTTGGGTTTCGCCCAAAATCAGAACCCACCAAACATTTGCCCCTTTGGCGGAACACTTAGGAATATCTCTCAAAGAAATTCCTGAACTCATAGAAAAACAATCCTCAGAATCATTGCCTGAATTTCGTCAGCGCATCGAGAGTGTTTTGCAAGAAGTGGTCGCAACTAAAAAATGTATTTTTGTCTGCACCCACATGGATTGGGCTGAAGAAGCCATGAGCCTTATCCCCTGTGATAAAGACCTTTCTGGATCAGAGTTCAGCTACTGGTCGCCAGCACAATATGTGGGTTTTCAGTTGGATAAATCTTTATTTCATTTTTTAGAGACAGGTGCGGTTTAAAAATTTACTGGCTTGATTTGAAGCGTGGCTGAAGGAGCAGATAATGATTAGAAACATTTGGGCTATTGGACGAAATTATGCCGATCATGCCAAAGAGCTGGGTAACAGTGTTCCGAGCACGCCTATGGTTTTTCTCAAGGCTGGGAGTACTGCAGTTTTTTCGAGTGAAATTCAACTGCCCTCATGGGCGCAAGATGTTCATCATGAAGTCGAACTGGCTCTTATCTTTAATGAAGCCCTCGAGGTTGAACGCGCCTGTTTAGCGTTGGATCTCACAGAAAGAAAAAAACAAACTGAGGCTAAAAATGCTGGAAGCCCTTGGACCCTAGCGAAGTCGTTCACTTCATCTTGTCCGCTATCAGCCCCTTTTGAGGTATCCCATTTAGATGAACTTTCAGCCTTGGCGCTAGAACTTAAAATCAATGGTGAAGTCAAACAGGCGGGGAACACTCAAGACATGATCTTTAAAATTCCCACACTCATTGATTATGTAAAATCTCATTTTCCAGTTTGTGCTGGCGACTTGCTACTCACTGGGACTCCATCCGGAGTGGGTCCCATTCAGCGTGGAGACTTTATTGAAGCGCAGATTTTCGGTAAAACAAGTCATCGTTGGATTGTAAAATAAAAGCTAGCGACAAATTTGCGCGGCTTCATCTTTGGAGAGGCGCATGTTTCCATTTACTGTTTTTTCCAGTGATAGACAACTTCTTCGCCAGGGAATGGAATATAAAGCTCCATCATATTCCCTTTGACCACCAATTTATTTTTAGCTGTGTGACCAAGTTGCATGTCCACATCGGAGCCACACCAAGAAGCATTATTAGGATTAACCCAAGTAACTTGTTGTATGAGCTCTTCACCGGCATATTCGTAGACAGCATTGCGTTCGCAAAAGCCATCCTCATCGGCACGTTTGTAATAAAGTGTATTAACGCCATCTTCGCGAAATTCAAAGCGCAATTCCCAAGCTGGGTTGGAGGGGAGCTCCACGCCCCCTTGAGACATTGATTGAAAGAGCCATAGACCTAAAATGGTTTCTGCGATCATTTTAGAATCCCCTTTCTTTTAAAACCTCCATGGCAGTTTCTAGCTGCTTTTCGGAGAGTTTGGTTTTTAAAACTTCTCGGAGCTGGGTATTGAAGTCATTAAAATCACTTACTGGAGTGAGGCGGTTTAAAGTCAGCAATGCGATTTCACGAGAAACATCAGTGCCCAGCTTCTCTTTGAGCTCCCAAAGAAGCCCGCTAATAATACCAGAGTCAAAATAGAGAGTTCCACGTTTATCAGCTAGTTTGTAATTGTTATTAACTGTGCGACGGAATGGCCCCTTGAGGTAGGCAGCTTCCCCCATATGAGGAGAGCCAGTCTGAAGGGCCGTAAAGAAGTCCGCATAAGCCTCATTGAGTGAACCACCCTCGCCTTCATAGGGAAGACGAGCGACAGCTTCTACAAGAGCATGGATGCTTTCATGGATTACAATCGAAGGATCCTGTGGAATCTTGCTATAAGTGATGTCATCCCCAGTTCCTAAGCGAATCTTACTGTCGTAATAGAACGCTGTATTGGTCTTGTCAGGGGCGCCCACGTGAACAACTGCCTCAACAACTTTATTGAGTTTTACACCAAGGGTGCTCTCCATCCATTTTATAGACTCATCTAAAAAGTAGAAGGCCTGTACTTGGTCAAAACGAGTGTCTTGAGGATGAAAGCGCAGAGGTTCTAAAACGCTCTCAACTTTAGCTGGAGCCTGAGAAGTCACAGTGACTCGAGGGCTCGACAAAGCAGGCTGAGCTTGGATGCTCTTAAGGAGAACTTCGCTCAATGCTGAGAGTTTAGGCCCTTTTGGATAAATAATTGCAAAAGTATCATGGAATTGTGAGCCCACTCGCTCAATGGAGCGCACTTGAAAATGATTGTTCATTTTTAGGGCCCATGGAACTCCTTTTTTATCAAAATAAGAGATCTTCCAGAGAGGCTCATGGAAGCCATGATTTTTGGAGATGATAATATCAACTTTGTTGATTTCAAATTCTCTAAAAGCTGGCACACGCTCTTTGAGTTTTTTTACAATCGTAGGTTTGGCTTTTTCAAACGCAGCAAGTTCGAGCTTCTCGAGCTTGTTTTGATCAAAACTAACTGCTGCTTCAATCAGAAGATCTTCGCCATCCAGTGTGCTTAAAGTTTTAATAAAACTGTTTTCAACAACAGCTGGACCCACTTTTTGGTCTTGAAAAGCAACTTGCTCTTGTGCGGAAACCACAGATTGAGCAGAACTCTTTTCAATGTTTTCGAGGGGAGAGATTTGACTCTTTTTTTGCCCTTTTTGCCAACGAATGACTTCGAGATGAGCTTGCGGTTGGCAAGCACTTAGGACGAGAGCGGGGACCAAAATTTGTAGTGCTTTTAAAGATCTTCTCATAGAAACCACGTTATCCTTTTTTATCGTTAAAAAAAAGAGGGGATACTAAATCCCCTCCCTTTTTCTTGAGAAAAACTGATCTGCGAACTATTCGATGATCAAATTCTTCTCTAAGTAAGTGCCATCACCGTTAACAAAACGGAGAGTGTGTTTACCTTCATCAAATTTTCCAAGGCGAACTTCTTTTTGGAAAGGTACAAGTACCATTAAGCACATGCCCTGTTTAACACCAGCAATAGACTTGATCTCATGGAAAAAGCTATTCTTGTGGTCAACATCAGCGCGCTTCCAAGTGTAACAGCTGTTCTGGAAAACGCCGTTTACAACTACGTAAACGTCAGATCCAGCATCAAAGCCACCTGGTACATAAACGCCGTTGATTCCAATTTGTACTTCTTTTTCATCTGGAACTGTTGAATCTGCAAAAGCATTCAATCCGATGAACATCATTGCTGCTACTAATAAAGCTTTCATTCTCACTGGGCACTCCTTTGTGTGGTTGTGATTACACAATTGCTTAGAGCAAAAGAAGTGCCAGCTAAAATGCCATATTTCAAAGGTTTTCTTGCGTTATTGAGATGAATTGTCTCATTGTAATAAAATTGAGGGGGACAGACTGTCATATTAGAAAAATTGCAAGAAGATGATTGCATCTTCTTGACAACTTTTTAATTCAAATTCTCTTGATCTTCCTGAGGATCGGCTTCAACCCAACCGTACTCGCGTTCTTTACGATAGAGTGTGCGACGATTGATTCCCAGAATCTGGGCGGCCTTTTCTTTTTTGCCACCAGTTTTATCGAGGATAAATTTGATATAACGACGTTCAAAATCCTCCAAAGTGGGAAGTTCCTCGCTCATCTGGGCATAAAGAGCTTCTGAGTTCAGTTTTTCTGGTTGCGGGAGATCTTGATCTGTAATGAGTTCGCCACGGCAAAGCACTACTGCTCTCTCAATAACATTTTCAAGCTCACGCACATTGCCCTCCCAAGGGAGGCTCATCAGAGTTTGAACGGCGTGGGAATCAAACCCACGAATATGTTTTCCATTGATAGAGTTGTAACGGTCTAGGAAGAATTGAGCCAATAGCGGAATATCCTCAACTCTGTGGCGGAGCGGTGGGATGACCATGGGGATTACGCTGAGTCTATAATATAAGTCTTCACGGAAGCGGCCATCGCGAATCGCAGCTTTGAGGTCTTTATGTGTCGCGGCAATAATCCTGACGTCTATCGCTTTATCAGTGTTGTCACCGACAGCTCGAATACGGCGCTCTTGGATAACTCGTAAGATCTTGGCCTGCAATGGCATGTCCATATCGCCAATTTCATCTAAAAATATAGTGCCGCCATCGGCTTCTTCGAAAAGACCCTTTTTGCGTTGAACTGCACCCGTAAAAGAACCTTTGGCGTGACCAAAGAGTTCACTTTCTAAGAGGGTATCAGGTATGGCGGTGCAGTTAATAGCAACAAAAGGGTGATCTTTGCGAGGGCCTAGATTGTGAATAGCTCTAGCGACAAGCTCTTTACCAGTACCGCTATCCCCCTGAATTAAAATGTTAGTTGCTGTGGGGGCTACTCTTTGAATCAGGTCGAAGATCGCTTGCATGGCAGCACTTTTGCCGATGATTCCCGCAAAAGAGGCCCGGGTGCGATACTCTTGACGTAACATCTGGTTGTGGCGTTGCAAATCGTGAAAGTGCAGAGCCTTTTCAACATAAACTTGCAATTCTGCCAACTTAAGAGGTTTGGTCAAAAAGTGATAAGCGCCTTTACGGGTGGCCTCGATGGCATTTTCGATAGAGCCAAAAGCAGTGATGAGGATAATGGGTAACTCTGGAAATTTTCTTTTGGTATTTTCAATAAAACTAAAGCCATCCATGCCAGGCATGCGTAAATCTGTGATCACGAGGCGAACATCTTCTGTCAGGTTTTGAAATGCTTCTTGAGCTGAAGTAAACTTACTCACTTCGTAACCTTGACTGGTTAAAAAGTCAGAAAGCATGTTGCCCATTTCAGGTTCATCATCAATTACAAAAATACGTAGTTTTGTGATCATAGTAATCAAGGCGATAGCAGATTCATTTGTTCTTGTCTAGAAAACTTAGTAGATTTTGCCCTTGTTGCAGAAAGGTCATTTGGTTAACATCGCCCCAAGGAGAGTGACGTGGCTCAACCAAGTATAGATATAGAATTAGCAAATATTAAATATGCATTGGACTCTTCAGCCATTGTTGCCATTACTGATTCAGCTGGCATCATCACTCACGTTAATGATAAGTTTTGTGAGATTTCAAAATACTCTCGTTCTGAATTGTTAGGGCAAAATCATCGCATTATTAACTCCGGTTATCATGATAAGGAGTTTTTTAAAAATCTCTGGGGCACAATTAAAAAAGGGTTGAAGTGGCAAGGTGAGCTCAAAAATAAAGCTAAAGATGGAACCTATTATTGGGTGCAAACAGTCATAGTTCCTTTTTTAGACAGCCAAGGGCAGATCACTCACTTTGTAAGTATCAGGTTTGATATTACTGACCGTAAAAAAATGGAAGAAGACATCACCCAGACAAATCAAAATTTGCAAAGTCTTATTGATGGCAGTTTTGAAGGATTATTGATTTATGATCTAAGTGGCACAGTGAAGTGGAGCAACTCGGTGGCTGAGATGTCAATAGGGCACTCTGATCAAGTGGTCGTAGGTCAAAACATCGAAAGTTTACTTGGTAAGAATTATCAAAGTTTTACAACTGGCTTTCAAACTTTTACAGCCGTAATTGCTGAACAGTCGCGAATATTAGAAGTTGCCACCAAAAAGTATAATTTCCAAAATCACTCGGCTTATTTGTTATCACTGCGAGATATTACTGAGCGTATCACATTGGAAGCGCAAGTTCTTCAGCAAGATCGTTTGGCTTCGGTAGGGATGCTAGCATCTGGCCTTGCCCACGAAGTAGGTACGCCGCTAGGGATTATGCGCGGGCGCGCCGAGATGTTAGGGTTTGATTCGCAAGCTTCCGAAAGTGCAAAAGCAAGTGCGCAGATTATCATTCAACAAATTGATCGGGTGTCTCATCTCATCAGAAACTTATTAAAACTAGCTCGAGGACAAGATGTTGAGCAGACCCAAGCTGTGCATGTCGTAAGTCTTTTTCAGGATGTACAAGATTTTGTTTGTCATGAATTGCGCAAGCAGAATGTAAGTTTATTGTTGGAACTTCCAACGGAGCTGGAAGTGCAAGCAGTCTACACCAGTGCCTTTCAAGTAGTCCTCAATCTTTTGGTCAATGCTATGCATGCCATTCAAGATAAAAGACAGCAAACACCAGATTTTGTCGGTGAAATTAGAGTTCATGCTGAAGATCGTGGCCCTTTTTGGGAGATTCATATTTGTGATAATGGCACTGGAATCAAAGAGGAGAATTTGCCGAAGTTGTTCACGCCATTTTTTACAACAAAAGATGTGGGTAAGGGCACTGGTTTGGGGCTGGCCACTTCTTATAAGATTCTTCAGGGCTGGGGTGGTTTTTTGTCTGTGAACTCTGAGTATGGTCAGGGTGCATGTTTTGTGATGCATTTTAAAAAGTAAAAATTTTTTGTGACTTTATGACAAAACCTAAAGAGAACTTTGGGGCTATTTGTCCCAAAAAGACCAAAAATACCCCTATTTTGATGGTCTCCTCTTTGCAATGCTTCTTAATGTGATTCTTATTTTGGCATTAGGAGGCCTCTCATGAAAGCAGTACCAGCAATTGATAAGTATATGACAACAGCGCCGCACACAGTGGGGGCAGATGTCTCTTTAACAAAAGCAGAAAAAATAATGGGTGAAATGAGAGTTCGTCATTTACCTGTCTTAGAAGGTGGACAGCTTGTCGGTGTTCTTTCTGATCGCGACATCAAATTGGTTGAGAGTTTTAAAGATGTCGATCCAGATAAAGTATCAGTCAGAGAGGCATTTACTGAACAACCCTATGTTGTTTCGCCACGTGCTCCTTTAGATGAAGTGTGCAAAGAAATGGCTGCACATAAGTACAGCTCAGTGCTTGTTGTTGATAACCATAAGCTTGTCGGTATCTTTACTTGGGTTGATGCACTCAATGCAATGGGTGAGCTTCTTGAGTCTCGCTTAAAACATTAAAGTCTTTAGTCGGTTTGAATCGTATCTACGATTGTTGTGCGTTCTGCAGAGAATCACACCGACTCCAGCCCCCGCGCCAGCGGGGGTATCTATTTTTTCCTTTTATATCAGATAAAAATTCTAAACTTTAAAAAGCCCCCAGAGTTGCCGAAAATTTTTAATATAGAAAATGATAGTAGACCAAACGGACGGCAAGTCAGTGTTTTGCAGCTTCTTCTCAATAGAAAGATATTTTTCTTTGTCATAAACCGTAACTTCATTTCGACTAAACGGAGGTTTTGGGAACATCTCCTTGTGCTTTGAGATGAGGTGCACGGCTTCGATATACGTATCAACATCGCAATTTAAATTTCTCTTTGCTCTTGCTAGAAACAAATAATTTGTCATTTTTGTCAGTATTGGTTTTGCATAAAATTGAGCCCCAAAAAATAAAAGAACCATAAATATAAACATTAAAGAGATAAAACTTTTATCGATATTGAGGATTAGTATTGAGAACATAATTGTTGCATACATAAAAATAGTTCCGCCAACTACATTTAGTAGCAGTAAACTAAAAAATTCTTTTGAAAAAGGCTGTTGGGAAATAAAGTTAAATTTTAAAAGAGCTATTAGTTGCTTATCGTTTAGTAGGTCAAAAAGATTTTGAGAAATAATAAATTGATTAGAGTTTCTCATGAACAGCTTATTCTTGGGAATAACGCGTATTTTGAAGGAGTTGTGTTGTTGAATCAAAATGCGTGATGAAGGTATATCTAGCAAACTTTGAATATTATTTAATCTTATTTTCATGTCTTCAGAGAGATGGTTTTCACGCAAGCTTGATTTTTCTTCAATATTTGGAGAAGCAACTAGAGTTAGCCAAGCAGCAAGTAGAGTAAAGAGTAAAAGTAAAAAACCAATTTTATCAGCTGCATGTAAAAGTATTGTCACAAAAAATAGTCCAAGTGTTAACACTCCAATTATCGATGCAAGAAAGAATTTAGATTGGGTTATTCCTTTTGAATTCAGCATTTTTCTCTCCTCGAAAGCAAAGGGTATAGAGTGAGATTTTACTTTTGGTGAAAACTCTAGTTTATTTTATAAATTAGTAAAAACACTGTAATTTAAAAAAATGTATCAGAATAAGATTGCCGCTATTTCTAGGGGGTGTCTCAAAGTGATAAATAGTATTCAAAAAGACCCTAAAATTGGCGCTGTCTAAGGTACAAACATACCAAATTAAATATGCTTGAGTTTAAGGTCGGCGATGACGGCCCTAATCTTGAAATAATCCCTAAGTATGAAGAGATGGCAGTATTTAATAATTATTCTGAGTGTTGTCGCGAGTAGCATTCTGTTTTTAGGCTATTCGCTGTGGCAGACTGTGCAGAAGTCTGAAGGGATACTCGCAGAACACCTAGAGTTATGGAACAATGAGATTTCACAAAAACTTTTTACTGCTCAAAATAGTTTGCAGCTCGAAAAAATTGTCAGCTTTCATCAAGAAAAATTTCCGGTTTTAGTTTTAGTTAATCCGATAGACAGCTCTACGTCTTGTCTTATCACGCAGGAGCATTATTTAAGTTGGTCAGGTTTGCCAGTGCAAAAGCTATTGGCTTGTTATCAATTGCCAAGTTTAGTTTCAGCTCAGTTTCGTGATCCTTTTGTGTGGCTGGGATTGTTTCTTATAATTTTAATATTTACTTTAGGAATCTTATTGGTGCGATACCGCGAGCAGCAAAAGCGCTTGGTTGCTGAACAACTTCGTTTTCAGCAAGAGTTGAGTGAGCTCTCTCGTCAAATATGTCACGACATGAAATCACCCCTGCAATCTTTGCTTGTTCTCTTGAACGAAAATTCTGAATTTTCTCAAGCACCTCTATTTCGTTTAGCGGTGCAAAGACTTAAAAGTATGACTCAGGCCTTAGCACATAAAGCAAAAATTAATTATAGTGAGCTAGAGAGTGTGAGTGAGGACTCCGTAGTGTTGCAAGATTTAGTATTGGATTTTCAGACAAAATTCTCCCATCTCACTTTAGAGTTAAATGCAGCTTCTGACGAAGCTGTCTTATTGAGCAGTGAATGGTCTCGCATTGTCTCTAATGTGTTGAGTAATGCTTGTGAAGCCTTGGGAGCTAATAATCATGGGCGTGTGAGTATTGGCATTAAAAGTCGACAGCAATATTTATTACTAGAAATTTTTGATAATGGCCCTGGGATTCCAGACGCTATACTTCAACGTTTAGGTAAAGAGCCAATCACAGCAAACAAGACATATGGCAATGGTTTGGGACTTCTTCAATCTTTCCAGATGGCAGAGTCTTTGGGGGGTAGTTTGCAGATTCAAAGTCATCTCTCAGTTGGTACTCGAGTGGAGATTAAAATTCCACGACAGTTAGAGACTCTCACGCAGCTTAATGCCTAATTCTGATTCGATTTCTTTTTGCTGTGGTCTGGAAGTAGGTGCAGGCAGGGAATTCTTTTTTGTCCCCCATAACTCATGAACCTTGATATAGAAACTATTCTCTGTGCTGTTGGTGTTTTGAAAGTTCAATTTAAAATCAGAATTTAAACAACTAAATGTTAAATCAGTAAGTGGGTTAGAAGTATTGTTTAGCGTGTAGATGTTGTCCCATAGAGGGTGAGGGCTCAGTGCGTTTTCCGTATTTAAAAGTTGTGGTTGTTCACAGGGTAACTCCAAAAAGACTTTGGCAGCAATGTCGAAGGTAAGCTTGGGTGTGTTTTGAGTTGCAGCCATTTTTTGTACAGTAAGATCTATGATGACTAGATTTTCTGAATTTTCTTGAGTTGTTAGAGTTACGACTAAAATTTGTTCCGAATTAAGAAGATAAAAGAGCTTGAAGGGGTTTGATCCGCTGAGGTTATAAAGTTCAGCCTTTTTTAAATCACTGCTATTGGCAATTTGTTCCCAATTAAGTTTGGTTCGGAGAGATGGCGACAAATAGGTTTGAGACTGCAGAATCACTTTGGGGTGATTTTCTTGTAAGATTTTTCCAAATAGTTTTGCAAATTGAATTAGCTCTTCTTGATGCGAGTAGGGGGTGCTCTCATGGGAATTTCTAAGGCTTAAATATGTCCCAGCAACTCCCACAAGAAGCCCTATTAAAAATGATAACCAAAGGTTTTTACTCTTTAAGTTCATACTCTTCTTTGATGTAAATTAAAGACTTATCACTCTTAGTTTTTTCATCCTTCATCCATTGTTGAACCGGAGTGACCTTAATCGATGAGTCACGAGAAGAGCTTTGAACTTTTTTGAGAAAATCAATCTGTCGTTCAAGTTCCATGTCTTGTGCGGTAGCTGTTGGTTTTGTTGGGTTAGGATTTGTGTAACGGCTGTATGCCCAGAAAGCCAGTAGTCCCACCGCAGAGGTATAGATAACGTAGGTGCCCTCTTGGTCCTGATTTTCTTTTGTGGCTAGCCCCACACCAGCACCAAGTGCAGCGCCAGTGGCCTGTGCCTTGAGATGTGGGTTGTTCTGCAGATGAGAACAACCCACGAATGATATTAAGATTAAAAGAGATGCAAAAAGGCGCATTACTGCCCTAAGTTTTTGATTATGGCATCAGTAAAACTGACGGTATTACCGCGTCCACCTAAGTCGGCAGTGCGAGCATTGTCATCTTTAAGGGTTTCAATAAGTGCTTTCATAATCGCATCAGCTTTTGGTTTTTCGCCAACGTGTTCTAACATCATCACAGCTGATTGCAGAAGAGCTGTGGGATTTGCTTTGTTCTGTCCAGCGATATCTGGAGCTGAACCATGAACAGCTTCGAAGACCGCAACATCTTTACCAATGTTAGCTCCAGGTACTACACCTAAACCACCAACAAGACCTGCGCAGAGGTCTGAAAGAATATCACCATAAAGATTTTCGGTGACGATAATTTCAAACTGTTGAGGCTTAGTTACCAGTTGCATACAAGCGTTGTCGACAATCACGTCTTTGAATTCAATCTCTGGATATTGAGCTGCAACTTCTTGTCCTACTTTAAGAAAAAGGCCATCAGACATTTTCATGATATTGGCTTTGTGGACAATTGCTACTTTCTTTTTATTTGTTTTGCGAGCTAATTCCATTGCATAGCGAACAATGCGCTCAGAACCGTGACGTGTAATACGTTTGATAGATTCTGCTGTGTTTTCATCAACCATGCGCTCAATGCCAGCGTAGAGGTCTTCTGTATTCTCACGTACAATTGTTAAGTCCACATTGTTACAGACACATTGGATATTGGGCAACGTACGAACAGGGCGTACGTTTGAGTAAAGATCAAACTTTTGACGGAGAGTCACGTTGATGGATTTGTGGCCGCCACCAATGGGAGTCGTTGTTGGTCCCTTGATTGCTAGCTTATTCGTGGAGATAGAAGCCATTGTGTTTTCAGGTAACAAGGAGCCATGCTTTGCGAGAGCTACTTCTCCAGCATCAAATTCTTCATATTCAAAGGGAGATTTAACGTGTTTGAGTACGCGCACAACTTGCGCCATGATTTCGGGTCCGATTCCATCGCCAGGAATAACAGTCAACTTCTTCATCCTAAATGTCCTTTCTCAGAAGTCTTAGTTTTAGCAGACGGCAGGCACCTTTGGGGAGTTTTTTCTCCCTTCGGTGGAAGGTGGGGTTGTGACTGGGGTTTTGAATCCTAGGTCGCCAAGGTTTTGGCTTGGATTCGGTGTAAGTCTCAAAATGAGACTTGCCTAAGGTATAAAGCAACTAAGATGCCAAGTAGATTGGGGCCAAAAGGCACTCTTTTTGGCAGGTTATGACTAAAAAGTAGACACCAAAAAAATCATTGATTTCAAATACTTATGTTTGTTGGTTGATTTGCATTGATGTTGAGTCTCACAAAAGGATTTTTGTGTTCATAAAAAAGAAATGATTTCAATAAGTTAAGGTGGTGGCGAGTTGGCTCTTTATTTGAAATACCAGCAGACTGAGGAGACGCTTGTTCATGCTGAAGTATTTGTTATTGGGAAGCCTCGTGCTAGCTTCATTATTCTTAAAAGCCTGTGCCCCGAAAGCTCAGGAAGACTGTGGATTTTTACAGAATGTCTACGGTGAGAGAATTTCTTGGAAGTCATCAGTGCCCGTAACCATTGAACTGCATGAATCTGTGCCCGATAGCTATATACCAGCTATTGTGGCGTCTTTGAATGAGTGGGAAGTTAATGCCGGTCGACGCCTTTTTAATCTTGTAACCAGCCCCCGTGTGCGTGGCCCGCAAAACCCTCAAAAAGATGGACGCAATATCATTTATTTTATGTCGAGCTGGGAAAGCAACCGTGTTTCTGAGCAAGGCCGAACAAATCTCTACTGGGTGGGAGATGAGATCAAAGAGGCTGATATTCGCATCAATAATTCTGGTACCTACAGCTTCTATTATGGATCTGGGTCGGGTGTGAACTTCCAAGCTCTCATGACCCATGAGTTAGGTCATGTCTTAGGACTGAAACACCGCGATTCAGGTGGTTCCGTTATGGGTACATATCTCGCTAATAACGTCGACAGAGTGGCTTTAGCGGAGACGGACTCTGTCGCCCTGAGTTGCGAGTACTGAAAAAAGGTAATGTAAGAAAATTTAAGTTGAGAAATGAATTTACCCCGGCCTAGCATCATAGATCGGGCACAAAAGGAGAGATTATGAAGAACGCACAAAACACGAACGAAGTTGTTTCGATTCAGACAGAGGTTAAGAGCTCTCCTACTGTGGATATGGCGTGGACTCATCAAGAGTATCACGAAATGGCAGACGTGCCTGTTGTACAAAACGATGGTATCACGCAATTGCATGCTCAATTGGCTCAACTCGAAGATTTGCAAAAGCGTTTGGCTTTTGTGATGAGAGAAGTTCGTTATTTGATAAAAGCATAATCGGATTGTTTTAATAAACAAAATAAAAGGCTAGCTGTTATGGCTAGCCTTTTTAAATTTATAGACCATAAAGAGCCCATCATTTACGCTCTAGGTATGAGAAAAATTTTTGCATTTTTATTCGCATGTTTAAGCTCCTATTCTAATGCTGGAGTTCTTGGAGATTTTCAGACCTTTACTCCTAATACTGATGGACTTTATTTTGTATCAGTAGATTCGGCGATGACTCTAAAGAAGGGCGTCTTTGTTGCAAATGGGTATCTATCTTTTGCCCGGAATCATACTTTAGCATACGACAACTTGGTTGATCTCAATAGAGTGAACCATAAAGACAGTCTGACTGAGTTTGATTTTACTTTTGGTTATTCGTTTACAGATACATTGCAATTATTTTTGGGAGTCACCAATCTTCTCGAACAGACCCCTGATAGTGGGCAAGACTCACAGGTTTTTATCACAGAGGGAACACATTCCTTTCGTCCAGGGTTGAAGTGGCAGTTTTCCTCGAGTCCACGTTCGCGTTGGGCACTCATGACGTCAGTGGATATTTTAAATGTCAAAGATGACCCATACACGGGTGTGGATCCAGATCCTATTCCCAATATTCAGCTCGCTTGGTCGGGAGCTATTGGTGACAGTCACACTCATGGCTTTAACTTGGGATACCGTATGCGTCAGCCCAAAGATCAACTTGTTCCGGGGGCTCTGTTTTATCCCCTAAAGGATCAGCTTACTTTCTCTTACGGGTACTCTCATTTTATTAGCAAACCAACCCGTTTTATTTTTGAAACGATTGGTTGTTATCCCTTGGATAAAGGTAAAAACAAGACGGTTGAAGATGTTAGCTGTTTAGAGTTTTTAGGTGCTTTGAGATATCGTTACTCAAATTCCTTGGCATTTGTCGGTGGGGCGACAGTAGAAGCTCCTGGGTTGCAAACCTTGTCGCCTGATTGGCGCGTTTTTGTCGGGGCAAATTATTATCTTCCAACAAGAAGCTCTACTGCTTCTTCTGCTAAAGTACCAGCTCCAACGGAAACACCTTCTGCTTCTCCGGCAACAAAAAGATTCACCACGAAGGACTTGCAGTTTGTACCAGATCAAGTGGATGTCATTGCAGATCAAAAAGTTCAACTGAATGTTGAAGGTGGTGAGCCCCCTTATGTTTTTGATGTTGTCGAAGGTGGGGGCCGTGTGGATGAGAGTGGTGGGGAGTATCGAGCTCCATCAGAGGCTGGGTTTGTGCGTGTACGTGTGACTGATCGTAATTTAGACGAAGCGTTTATTGTCGTGCGTGTGACTGAGTTAGAGGCTGCAGACCAGAAGTTAAGTCTTAGCAATGTTGAGTTTGAGTTCAATTCAACAGAATTGACCAATCCTTCCTTGCCAAAACTAGATGCGGCGATTCGTGAGCTTAAGAAAATGCGTATTCGCTTATTAGTCGTTGAAGGGCATACTGATGATATTGGTAGCGCCATCTACAATGAAGACTTGAGTGAGCGTAGGGCACAAGCCATTGCGAATATCATCCAGCGAGAGCTAGGTTTTAGAGACGATATGATAAAGGCTATTGGACATGGTGAGAATAAACCTCTAGTGCCAAATCGCGATGATGCCAGTCGATCTAAAAACCGCCGAGTGGAGTTCTTAATCTTTAATGATTGAGATGATTCATCTCGTACGGCAAAAAACTGAGCTTTACTCTCTGAGTAGATGCATTGATTTAAGGCTAACAATTTTATAACGAATACAACAAGCTGACTATAATCGCTCAGGATGCAGAACGGTAAGTTTATTGACTAAAGTCCAACAATCAAAGAACCTATTTGTGAATACAAACACAAGGAGGGGTTTTATGAGGTTAGTCGCAATACTTTTAGCTTTTTTGGGTAGTTCGGCTTTTGCTGCTACTAATGGTTATGATTTAAGAATGGATTTGTCTTTGAATGGAAAACACATTTCTTCACCCAGATTAATAGTCAAGGCTGGAGAAAAGGCTACCATCAATCAAAAAACGGATACAGCTGAAAGTTTTATTGAAGTTATAGCCACGGAAAGTTCGGTTCAAAATCATAAAGGTATTTTGATGAACTTTGTTATAGGTATTGTAAGTAAAAATGGTGAAAGGATTATTAAAGCTACACCACAAGTGTTAGCTAAAGAGAATGAACCAGCACAAGTCACTGTAGGTCAAAATATTGGTGATGAATTTTCTTTATCGGTTGTTGCTAGCAGAAAATCACTTTAATTTTTTAAATTGTATGATTTATCTGAATTTTGAAAGCTAGGCTTTGCGACTAAATTGTGGTGAGCCTAGTTTGGGGATAATGAAGGTGATGTAGTCACCTTCTCTTTCGCGAGTGAGTCCCTTGGTGTTTACGGGTGAGTTCAGTTTAAACTCTTCTCTAAAATTCTGAAAAGTCGAAGATGATACTGTTTTTTGTTCATCCTCATCATTTATTTTATCTTTAAAAGAACGACTTCCTGAGACAGTCACACGATCTGGGTGAACAGAAACTTTGATATTGTCTTTTTCGTGTTCAGGAGCATAAGCCCGCAAAACATAATGAGAGACATCTTCGATAAGTTCTGAGCCGCGATCCTGAATTTTGTAAAAGGGATCTTCAACCTTGTTGTCATAGTTTTCAGTTTTTTGAATAAAATCTTTTTTGAGTTCACCAATCTCTCGGTTCATCATTTCTTTTTGAATGGTCAAAGATCTCTTTTGTGCCAATTCATTTTTTTGATAAACAGACTGAAAGCGCTGATTCTGCTGTTTGAGCATTTTTTCTTTTTCTTCTTTATTGTGGCTCAATTTTTGCGAGTACTCTTGATTTAGGCGATTCTCGCGCTCGTTCCAATGTTTAACTGTTTTATCATACTCTTTTTCGTACTCAGAGTTAATCTTGGCGATATCACGTTGAGTAGCTGATTTTTCGTCATTGATTTGTTTGTCATGACGAGCTTTGAGTTCAGTGAATTGCTCTTGATGTTTGGCATTGAGCTTGTCGCGAATGGCTTGAGCTCTTTCTCTTTCACTAGTGATATGCTCTTGGTTGTCAGTGCGGATCTGTTCAACACTCTGTGAGCCATGGCTTACGACTTTTTCGATTTCATTTTGGTGTTGTTCTCTGATTTTGCGAATCTCTTCGTTATTTGCCTGCTGAATGGTGTTGATGCGGCTTCGAGATTGAGCTTCTAATTGTTGAATCTGTTGTTGTGACTCATCCCGGAGTTTGGTCAGTTCTTGTTGCTTACGAAGCTGAGTTTGATTGAGTGTGGTTTTATATTTCTCTTCGACTTGTTGTAGTTTTTCGTTGTGTTTAGCATTCATTTCGGAGCGACGTGAAACAGCTTTTGCTAAATCTTCGGCGGAGCGCTCACGAATGTGATTGATTGCGGCAGCACCTTGAGTTTGTGTATGTTCTTTTTTGTTTTGATAAGATTCTTCAAGATTATTTATTTCACGTTCTTTGTCTTTGGCGATTCGTTTGCGTTTTTCAGCATACTCCGCTTGGAGTTCTGCCAGTTCATTTTGCTGATTTTTGCGGGTCTCGTTAATCGTCGCCATAGAATCATTGTAACAAAATGATTCAGGCTTGAGTTAGTTTGCTTCTAAATCTTGACCTTGGTTAGGGGGGATTTCTCGAGGGTTAGGGCAGAGAGGTTTAAAGCCTCCTGTGCGGCCTACACAAAGCCAAGTGTCGAGGTATTTAATTGTCTGGTTGTTTTGTACGGGATAGTAACCACGATACTGCTCAGGGTCGAGTGTGCTCGGAAAGACTTTCTTTTCGGGCGGAATAGAGGGGTCATTGCTAGTTGTTGTGATTTCGAGCAAAAAGACTCGGTATTCAGCCATAGCTGAAGTCGCAAGACCGATGCAAAATAGAAAAGACAGCACTAATAAACGCACATTCACTAGATCGTGGAATCAGAGAGAAGGCTTAACGTTATGAGAATAGAATTGGACTTCAGTCGAGGAGAGGAGGGGTAAAAAACAAAAAAGACCGAGGAGTGGGACTCCTCGGTTTGAAGTTAGTGTAAGTCAGAAGAGTTGGCGCGAACTGAATTTTCAACGATGTGGAAATAAGCTCGCATTAGCATTTGGTAAGACTCAGGGTCGAGGGAGTTGATAAAAGAAATTTTCTCCCAGTAGGTTTTTTTGGCAATGAGCTCGGTCATGACGTCTTGGACTTTTTTCATTTTATCAAAGTCGTAAAAATCTTTGTCATCACCAGAACTGCCCATTACTGCAGCAATTGAGCGATTGTCGAATAGAACATGCACGCCCATTGCGGATTGGGTTAATAAAGCTTCCATGCGCTCTAGACTTTTTTCTTCGATTTGAGCCAATTTCGCCTCCTTGCGATTGCACTCTGCCTACTTTTGATGCTGAGTAAAAATACTCTGACTTTCAAGTCAAAAAACTGTTGGATGATACTGCTTGTCATAGTGATAATAAAGGGAGGTGGTGTGATGGCTAAAAAAGTTTCTGTAAGCAAATCAAAATCTCGAGCTAAAACAAAAAAATCTCCTAATGACAAAGACCTGATCATTATCGACGAAGCTCAGGGGCTTATCTTTGAAAACGAAGATGCAATGTTTGGTTATTTCAATCCCTACATTGAGAAGCTCGAAGAATATTATCAAAAAAATAGAACTGCAGAGGATTTTTCTGACGAAGAACAAGCTGGTTTAAATCAATGGTTGGAAGCGACTCTTGACGAGCCAGACGAAGTTTTTATGGATGAAAAGACATTTGCTGATTTGCCAATCTTTCATTTTTTAAAACACATTCAAGATGGCGAAAATCATTTTACATATATCGCCTCTGCCTATGTCACTTTGGATGATCAATACCCAACATTTGTTATTATTCATTTCCCTTCTCGAGATCCCAAGGTCATCAAGGCCTTTAAGATTGGTGATGTGGTTTTTGATGAAAAGATTCAAAAAGTACAAGTGGGAGCAGTAGAAGGAGATGGGCTGAGTGAAGGTGATCCACTTGCTGCGGGTTTATATTTATCTATGGTCAAGCTCAGATCAGAAAAAGACATTGCTGAAGATGAGTTTGCAAAGTTTGCCGAACTCAGAGAAGACGCCATTGAAAATGCTGACGAGATTTGGCGCAAGGTAGATTCCTTAGGAAATGTCTTAGTGACCTTTATCAAAGAGTACCCTGATCACGAGAGTGGAGATTTATCTTACATTGTGATCACACAAGAAGACGAAGGCTCAAACGTTCACAGCTTGTTGTACTCATTCCCAACAATCGACAAATCTTTAGCCGATCGTTATCGCCAAGGCGAAAATCTTCAAGCCGAAGAAGTCAGTCAAGAATCTTCCCACTAAACACTCGAACCCAGTTTCAAACAGAGAGAGCGAGCCCCAGGCTCCTCTCTTTTTTTTTACACAAAGTGCTGCAGTCCCCATGCTCAGCCTTCCTGGGATTCGAAAACGCCAACCCCCAGCTTCCAGTGGAGCCTCTTACTGCTTTTCCCACAGAACCCCTACCTCTACTCGCAGCGGTGCTTGCATCTGAAACCACAGCCCTCCCCCTATAGAGATCTTTCCAGCTAGCACACACTCATCCATGAGGTTAACTCCGCCATCGCCAATAAGACTCAACTTTGTTTTTGCAGAGGGGGGCTCGCAAGAAGTCCTCTGTGGCAGGGACATCCAGCAAACCGGAGGTGTTCGCCCGAAGGGCGATGCTGGCTAGCTCATGGACGAGCGCGTCCCAGCCACAGAGGGCTTCTTGCGAGCCCCCCTCTGCAAAAACAAAGTTGAGTCTTATTGGCGAACGCATCACGCTTGGCGGATGTGCTTGCTGGGAAGATCTCTATAGGGGGAGGGCTGTGGTTTCAGATGCAAGCACCGCTGCGAGTAGAGGTAGGGGTTCTGTGGGAAAAGCAGTAAGAGGCTCCACTGGAAGCTGGGGGTTGGCGTTTTTGAATCCCAGGAAGGCTGAGCATGGGGACTGCAGCACTTTGTGTAAAAAAAAAGAGAGGAGCCTGGGGCTCGCTCTCTCTGTTTGAAACTGGGTTCGAGTGTTTAGTGGGAAGAAGTTTGCTTTCTTCCGCCTAGAAGTCGAGTTCGTCTTCTAGTGGATCACCTGTGGACTCATTGCTGGGAGTGGATTCTGCGGGGGCAAGATCAAACTCAGATGAAGAGTTCATATTGTCTGCTGGGGTTGTGTTGAAACTTGTTTGTGGCTCTTCATCTAAATTGAAGTCGTCGCTTGAGCCTGAAACAGCATCAATAGAATCACTTGCGCTTGGTAGTGGAGTTAACCCAGATGTTGCTGCTGCAGCATCAGAGGCACCAAAATCATCTTCGATGGATTCTTTTTTGTAGCCACGTTTTTCTTTCCATGGAACTTTTTCTGATGCGTATTCCATAGGAAATGAAATACCAAAAGAGTAGATACGTGGAAGATATTTTTCTCCATTAGCATTTCTGTAAAAAGGTTCTGAGTAGTCAAAGTTAATAATAAACTTCTCGCTCAAGTAGTAGCCTAAACCAAAACGCCAACCACCACTTTCAAAAGAACCTTCAAAGTTATCAGACCAACCACGTTGTTGAATATCCAATGACATTGTCCAGCGCAATGGCACATAGGTCAGAGTGTAACCAATGCCTAATCCTATTGAGAGATAATTTAAACTCTTTGTTGAGCCCCCCTGAGAGTAAGCTCCTCCAAGATTGTCGTAGCGTGTGTCTAAGCCAAAATAAAAATCATCACGGACTGCGCCCCAAACTGCGCCTAAATTGAAGTTGCTCACTCCTGTTTTAGTTCCGTTTTCATTTCCTACGTCATACGCAACACCTGCGCTACCTAATCCCAGTTTTGGTTCAAGATAAGTTCTCAATTCTGCATGACTTGGTAATGAGAAAATTAACAATAATATTGATGTCAAAAAAACATTCATCGGGATCCCTCCCACCCTGTCTTTAAAATGACATCAAATAGAGTTTTGTTCAACGTAGGGTCATGTCTCTAGATGTAAGTCTAGAGACCCTGAATCTAGTCACATTGGCATTGATCTTGGCGACAGCTAAAGTTTTTATCAGGAGTTTGCAGGAGCAACTCATAGATAGCTTTGTTGCGTATATCAACTTGTAGAGATGAACCATCTTCGAGTGAATAGCTTTTTTTGAGCTGATGCAGTTTAAGATCAACTCCTTCCAGAAGTTTAGTGATTTTTTCTGCTGAAAAGCTATCATCCATACCAAAGGGCAGGGTGAGTCTTTCTGGATAACCTTCGTCATCGAGTTTGTAATAACGAATCTCTCGAGCCGTGCTGTTGGATTCGTCTTTAGGAATGATGTGCAGACGTCTTTCGCTGCCATCTTTAAGTAGGAAGTTGTAATTTTCAATATCAACTATTTCGGAAGTGACCATGTCGTTTAAAGTTAGCTTCTGTATTAGTTCATCAGAGTTTTGCGCAGATGCAAAGGGCGAGTCTTCTCCCAGACAAAGTTTTATCTGAGCAGAAAAACCATCAACTCTAGTATTTAATTCTGAATTGGTCTCTGCTTCTTGAAGCTGAAGATTATTTGCTGAATGCAGGGGAGTTCCTTGCGCTAAGATCTCTTTTTCAGAGGTCGTTAGTTCTTGCGCTGTTTGTTCGCGCAATCGAGCTTCCTTCTTTTCAAAGAGCAAGTGTAAAAAAAAGTAATCTACCGCTAACCCAATAAGCATCAGGGATAGAACTCTGACAAACCAATGTGGGACAAATTTTTTCACTTTAGTTGTCTCCTAAGAACTCAGGAGTCCATGGATCCCAGCTTTTACACTTGCTTGCAAGTTGCGAGGGAGTTGTGCTCTCACCCCAGCGTTGCGGAAAACTTTCATGTGGGTTGTTTGATATTCTCCCTAAAAAGAGGCGTCGTTTGAACTCTGCAAGATCTATTTTTTTACCGGGAGCTAACTCAGCAACACACACAGATTGACTCTTGATAGAACCTTGAGACTGTCTTTTAGCTTCGGCAAGAGCACCAATTTGTGGATATGGAAATAGAAAATTCATTTGGCTTCGCAACGAAGGATCTAGCTCCTGACCATTATTGGCAATCAAAATATCACGATAGGCATTTCTAAGTGCAATAAGATCATCAAAGGCACGACGATCACGATTTGGAGTCGAATAAGTGTCGTAAGTTGGATACTCCATACATTTATTTTTGTTGTCGCGTAAGAAGAGCAGAGCTTCGTTAACTGCTGGCACTCTTCCCGTAAGTCCTTCGCATGCTGTGCTCAAGAGGCGAGTTACCATTTGAGTGTCTGACTCCAAGCGAGTGGCCAAGCGAGTGGTGGCAAATTTTTGCCAATTTTTTAAACCGATGCGATACTGTTCATCGCTAAAGCCTGGCACCTGTGTGACCGGTTTATTGAGAAAGGCCGCAGGTCTCCAGTAACGAAAACCACCATTACCAGAAACAGAATAGTTGCCTTCAAACACCCAAAAAGGATTTGGCCAAGATTTGCGTTCTTTCAACATTAAACCTGAATACTTGCCAACAACAGAGTTGTAAACCAACCAAGGTACTCCGATGGGAAGAATTTCTTTTACTGTCCATGAATGATGATTTTTAGCTGTGGTTAGAATTAAAGATCCAGGAGTCACTGCATTTTTTGTTAGAGCCACAGGGTAGGTGTCACCAGGGAGAGAACGGGTGCTGACTACGCCATACAGATAGTTTAAAAAAGCACGAAATCTTTCGATCTCTCGGAGTTTGTCCCAGCGATTCATTTTATTAGAAATGGTTTTGTCAGTCGTAGTAGGATCAGCGATTACAAAAGGTAGTTTGTTTTCGAAAGCAAAAAGAGCACGCATGGTATAGACGGTATCAGCACAATCCATTTTTAAACCATAGTATGGATTTTTTTGTCCATTTTTCAGTGTGCTGCGAGCAAAGAGATCAGTTTGCCATTCTGCTTGCACCCAATTTTGATACTTTTTTTCCCAAGCTGCATCCCACTGATTTGTGGCAACCCAAACTTCAGCTTGAGTAGTTTGTAGAAATAGAAACGTTAATACAAAAATTAGAAATCTCATAGGTACTCCTGTGGAGAGGGCACAAGAGTAATCAGTTATTGCCAGAGTGGCAAAGTGTTTTGTGAGACGATTCAGTTTAACAAAACGGACTTGTAAGTTTTATAGAGTGTCTGAGCTAATTTTTTGGACGCAATATCCCATGGAAATTAGTCTTAGAGCGAAGACTATGGTTCTAATGGATAGCGGATGATGACAATACCTGAGCCACCATTACCACCCGCAGTCCACACACCGCCAGAAGATCCGCTTCCGCCACCACCACCACCGGTGTTAGCAGCAGCATTTTGCCCTGGGTGACCACCATTACCACCACCACCACTACCACCAGCTCCAGCGACACCGCCGGCGATACCTGCACCTCCACCACCGCCACCATACCATTGGTTGGCACCAGTTCTTATACTTGAAGCGATACCAGGTCCACCATTTCCACCGACACCATTACCAGCAGGGCCTGAAGTTCCACCTGCGCCCCCAGCGCCGCCACCACCTCCGCCAGCATAAGAATTGGTACCAGTTCCACCGCCGCGATAACCTTGCCCAGCAGTGCCCGCTCCCCAAGAGCTAGATCCAGCAGATGTATCCGTGCCGCCCCCAGTACCTCCACCAGAGCCGCCAGAATTTCCAGCGCCGAGATGGTAGTTACCACCAGCACCACCGCCAATAGCAGTGAGTCCAATAGCGCTGGAGTTTCCACCGTTGGTTTTACTACCACCATTGCCTTCTCCGCGTCCACCGCCACCAACAGTGACTGTGTAATTGGCTACACCAACTGATGTTGCTCCAGTAATAACACCACCAGCACCACCGCCTCCACCGCGACCGCCACCGCCACCACCACCAGCAACGATGAGATACTCGACAGTTCCACCAAGTGCTCCAATCTGTGTGACATTAAAACTTTCACTGCCCACATTGGTGAAGCTATGCACGCGGTACATTCTGCCCCCAACATTGATATCAGAAATAGCGCCACCGGTAGCAACGATGTGTCCAAGCGTACACGTCGCATTTGCATAACTACCGCTCAGAGTTCCGTTCGTACAAGTGCGCACTTCCTTGTATGGATCACACGTGCCAGAATAAATTGCTGAAACAGAATAAGCATTGACGCTGGTGCCATGTGGGATATTTACAAAAGAACCTGAGTTACAGGCATTAAAGCAAGTTGTTTGAGCAAATGAACCAGAAAGCACGCCATTGTTACAAGTACGAGTTTGTGAAACTGAAGCGCAAGTTCCTGCAGGTGTTTGTGTTGAATAAGCGGTGCCGCCTTCTCCACTTCGAAGGTCACCAAAAATGGTGCTACCACATCCTTCTTGGCAAGTAGGATGAGTTAATGTACCAGAGAGAGAACCATCAAAACACGAGCGCACTTCTTTGATGCTCTCACAGCTTGTGCCAGGAAGAGGTGTTGCCTCTGAATAAGCATTAGCACTAGCCCCATGAGCTACTAAGCCAATGTTGGCATCATTGCAGTCATAGGCAGCTCTCGTACCAACTAACCAGTTGCTTGATGTTGTTGAACCCAACGTCACAGTTGCTAAAACATCCGTAGAAAATGAATTTGAAGTCGTTAAACGAATTGATAGGGTGTCTCCGGGCATAAATCCAGAAACTGAAGTTCCGCCCCAAACTCCATTGCGAGCAATGCCAGAGCAACCACTGCAAGTTGCATCAAGTGGTCCATCAAAACCATTCACGACGACGGTATTGGATTCGGTGAGTGTGTTTCTTTCTTGATTATTTAAGTTAGTAAAATGAATCGCACTAGGAGAATTATCAAAGCAAGTGGTGCCATTGGGTATAAATCCTGGACTGCAATCTACGACGGCAGAAATGGGGCAGTTGTTGCTGCCAGCTCCAGAACCAGAATACAAAACAACTGTGGCATTAGCGGGTTTGTTTGTACATACGTCGCGAGTGTTCACTCGATAAGCCGAGTAAAAGCCATTACCTACTGCTATGGCTGCGGTAGCAGGATCGCTGTCGTGATCATAGAAATCAAGACCGGCACGGCAATCAGTGATGTCATCAGCATCAGTTCCACTGCCTGCTGTGTATTGGTTTGTTGGGCAAGCAGAACGAGTGTTGCTCAAAGTGGGCGAGAAGAATGGTGCCCCTACAGGATTACAGATTCCATCTTCACAGTTGAAGTATCCCGCATTTCCTAAACAATCTGCTAAAGAAGTTGCACCAGTACCTGTAGTATTTGAATTAAAGGGACATGCTGAAGGGGCACTAGCTCCGGTTACAGCAATATAACTGCCTTGAGGAGTTGTGGTGCAAGTCGAATTTAAACTCGGGCTTTCTTGGTAGGTACCAGTCGGGCAGACTTGGCAATTGCCGCCATCTAAGTACTCACCTTGTGAACACTTAATATAGAAAGACTTGCTGCCCGAAGGTGACCAGTTACCAGCAGCATCAGACTCTTGTGCATAAAGTGTATGAGTACCAAAACTTAGATCGTAACTTGGTGTAAAAGAAGTTGCGTTCTGTGTTGTTGATCCACTACTCAAATCATTATCATTGAGTTTAAAACGATAGCTGCCAATACCGCCACCGCCACCAGAGGTCCATTCCCATGTGGGACGACGAGGACCATCTTCGTTGGCATCAAAAATTGGAGCAAAGGGGCTGGTCAAATCCACATTCCAATTAAAAGGTGTGCTAAAGCCTTCGTTGCCTAAATTGTCTGTCGCTTTCACCACAAACTGATGGGCTCCTTCGTTCAAAGGTCCCGCTATAAAATAAGGAGAAGTGCAGGCTGAGAAAGCTCCGCCATCAAGTTGACATTCCACAGTCGCAACATCTGAGCCAGGATCAAAAACATTAAAACTAAAATCAGCACTAACTAGAGACGTTGTGCTTGCAGGTGTAGTGATAAAAGTAACAAGAGGGCCAGAGTTATCCACTCGCACATCTTCAATTAAGATGTTGGAGGCATTGCCAGCAATGTCGATTCCGCGAATTTCAATTTTTCGTTCGCCATCTTGAAGTCCAGTAATTGTATGACCTGTAAGTGAGTTACAATCTCCCCAAGTGGAGCTGTCTACACGGCATTGAGCTTTGCGCATGCCATTGTCATCAGTACAAGAGAAGGTAAGGGCAATAGGATCCTTGACCCAATCTTGATCCGCTGAAGTCAGAGTGCAAGTCGGAGCATTTGTCTCGGCCTGAATAGTCCAATTATAAGTAAGAGTTCCAATGTTACCTGCAAGATCTTGGGTGCTAACTGTAAAACTCTGTGTTCCTGTTGTAAATTTTCTACGACATTGATAGGGTTACATGTTGTTGACGGGGCTCCATTAAGAGAGCAGGTATAGGTTCCCGTGAGTGGTGAGCCGGATCCTGCGCTCGCTGTCCAGTCAAACTCAGCAAAGTTGGCAACACTGAGTGCGCTTGGAGTGGCAGCCCAAGCTAAACTGGGCGAGCTGCGATCTATCGTAAACTCAAATGAGTCACTAAGAGCTGTAAGATTGAGGGCGCGATCTTGTCCCTTGGCAACAACCGTGTAAGTTTGTCCGTCACTCAAAGCACTGTTGCAGGTCTCACTGGTAAATTCATACTTTCCATCATTGGGAACAGTGATTGCGGGACAAATAATTGTTGCCAAATCTTGAGTGAGTATTTGTAACTGAAGAGTGTGATGCTCTGGTTGGGGATTCCAGGCAACAATGGGGTAGAGGCGCTGAGTCCACGCCGAAGGTGTTCCGGCTTCGAGCTGATTAAGAACCCCAGTTATATCCGCAAGAGTCGTTGGCAGAGTAAAATCAACGTGCACAGTAATATTTAAAATATCCGAATATCTAGTCGGAGAAGAAGTATTGTTCTCAGCTCTAAGTTCAACGGAATAAGGGTTAGTACTAGTCTCAGTAAGACCACTGAGAGATAAAGTCCAAGTGCCTGAGTTTGCCACGCGAGTGCACGTTAAATCAGTCCATGCGCCACCATCACGACGGTACTTCAAACCAGTTAAACGATGGGCAACACAGATACCATTAAGAGATAGAGAACTTTGATTTGTATAGATTGTTGTTTGAGGATGACTTTGCAGCAAGGGGCGTGGAACTTCAGGGCGAACATAATCTAATGGGTACTTCGAAACTTCTGAAACGGCATTATTGGTATTTACAGCGACTTCAAATTCCAATTTTTTATTTTGGTCAGGTTGAGGTACAGCGTATACAATTTTAAGTTCTCCAGCGGGATTGCACTCCGAAATAAGTTCTCCGGGAACTAACTGGTCAAAATCTTTTTTGACTGATTTACTAGAAATCTGCTGATTTTCTTGTTTGATTGCGATGTTAAAATTAGTGGCATCCTTAGGGCAAATTCCTAAAACCTCCACGAGAACCACATCGGGTTTTACTTCTAAAATTTCATGTTGTTTTAAGGACAAGTTTGGAGTCTGCAATTGATTAATTGCAGAGTCGATGGAGCAACCAGCAAAAAGGGTTAAGCCCAACAAAGTAAAAGCAAGAGAGTAGCTTCTCTTAACGTTCCAAGTCTTCATATAAAGACTTATCGAAAACACTCAATAAGATCTAAAGAAAATCTAAGATTTAGATCTGATATTTTATTTCTCTAAACTCAGATTTTTGTCTCAATTAGAGAAAAAGTAAGTTGAAACAAAAAAACTCTTGTTCTTTTTGTTAAGTTTTTAGTTCAAAAGCGGATAAGGAAGGAGGGGGATATAGTAAGATGTTTCATTTTTGGAAGCGCACATGGCCAGCATGGAGTCTACTTGGTATTTTACTAAGTGGAGTTTATTTTCTGGTGAGTCCTTCTAAAACATTTGAGACTGCGGAGCTCAGCTCCCGATCTGAAACTTTTGAAACTCCAAAAAGTTGTGGTCCTGAGAGAAACTATCTTTTGCAGGGCATTCGCCAATTGCCTCGAACTTACTCTGGAACTCGACAGGATGAACTCACAGCTCAGATGCCTCGACAATGTGTTAATTTTGTGATGCATAACTTCGTCGATGCTAAAACAAATAAAAGTATGGTCTACGGTACTTGTGGCAGAGGAATGGGGCGACCACAAAGAGGAAGTGATGGTGATGGAGCCTTCATGCCTTGTGTGACCGAGGAATATGTCAACTCTGTCTATAATTCTCTCTTGGATGTTGCTGATTGTCTGAATGTCCCGATCAAAGAACTCATGCCTAAACTTTATAATGAGTCTGGTTTGCATGTAAATACATTGGGGCCGGATGCTGACGGTGGTGTTGGGCAATTAACACGACAAGCATTGCAAGAAGTTTTTATGCGCTTTGATGATATTGAAGGAAGAGAAAGTACTTTAAATTATTATTTGCGAGAAATGGGAAAATCAAAAAAAGTTTCTTGTCAGAGAATTTTAGCACAAAGAAATGTTTATAGTTTTGAACCCCCGGCGGGTAAAAAACTTTGTCAAGTGCATGAAACAGATCAGGACTGCTACAAACCGTGGATGGTGGACCATCGTTGTGAATTTATGACAGGTCCTGAAAACCCACTGCGCAATGTTTTAGTTACAGCAATCTATTATAGAACTATGTTTAAGAATGTGACAGGTATACATTTTCGTGAAGGTGAAGATCAAATATGGAATCAAGGGCGCTATGTCTCCTTTAGAAAAGACATGAACTTTACTGGAAATATGGCTCGAAGAAACTTTGTGCAAAGATTAGAAAATCTGGGAGTTGATGGAGCAGATCAAGAAATTGTCAGGCAGATATTAGTGGGTTTTGGTTTTAATGGTGGTATTGGTACTGGACAGATACTGCTCGATAATTATCTAAAAATGCGCGAAGCACGTCAGATACGTATCACCAAGGATGAACTGGATTTTCAGAATATTAGTATTGGTTCGTGGTCACTCTATACCAATCCTCGTAGCTTTTTTAATTTAGTTTCAGGGCCAGATGATGAAGCCGCTGCCAAATCGCTCGAGGCAGTGCAAGTATTGAGTAAGTTGCAGATGAACCCTGCTATGATTCAGCGAAGATTGATGAATGAAAGAAAATTTCAACGCGGCCATTTATTTAGGCTCGAGCAAGCCAATGACGAAGAGCAATTAAATTTTGTAAAAAGCCAAATGATCGAACGCAGTGAGAATCTGCGACGTGATATTTTAAATATGATTTTTGAAAAGTCCTATCTCTTGACTCTGCCAGAGTTTATGCGAGTGGGTCATGCCTGGCAGATCTCGTTTAAAAAAGGTGGGGGCGCTCCAGGTTATCTAACTTTCTTGGCGAATAAACACAAACAACTCGAAAAAGAAATGGGGAGTCAGGTATGTACGGCAGAAAAATATTTGCAGTTCTAACCATTTCTATATTGTTGATGGGGTTTTCTTTTGATCAAAAAGAAAATCACAGTTTAGGTGGAAGCGAAGGAAGTACAGTAAAGTCTGTAGCGGCACCTAATAATGAATTCTTTTTTTATCAAGAGGTTCAGAAACAATTTGATACTTTGCCAGGGCAAGTAAAGAAAATAAGAAACAAACAGCAACGGCTAGATTACGTGCAAAAGTTTGTCACTCACTACTCCGAGTTGCGCAAAAGTCAGCGTCCAGAAAGTATGCGCCGTGAAGTCGAACTGGATCTTTTATTTGAACCTTTGCTTGTTCTAACTGAGTCTAAAAAAGTTGATAACAGCTCTTGTCAAAAATGGCAGCATCGCCTTGAGGCTGATTTTGAACCTAGTGAGTCTGGAGAGATTACGAATCCACAATTAAAAAAGGCTCAGCGAGTCATTGCCAGTATCTGTGATTAGTTTATTGAAATAATGCAATTCCCTCGATAGCACTTTGGGGCTGAGGGGGATTTCCATGCGTTTAATACATCATTTTATTTTGATCTTAGTGAGTCTTTTTTCAATGGCTTCTCTGGCATTAGAGCCCTCACAGCGAGAAGAGTCTTTAGAATTTCAGAGTGTGGTATCTATTGCAGCAAATGATGTGGATGCAAAAGGTGAAGAGGCGACTGCTTATTGTGTGGGGACACTTCTATCTCCTCATCATTTAATAACAGCAGCTCATTGTGTGCGTGGGAATGTCGTTCTTAAGGAAAATAATCTTCAAGTTAAAACTGGTTTTTATAAGTATGTGACAGACAAATCAGGACAATTACGACGTATTGGATACGTTGAAAATGCGGTTCAAAAACTGCCCTTTCGTGCTTTTTTTGTAAAGTCAGTGCAAGAGCGTATTCAAAAGCAGGGAGCTCGCGCCAATATAGGACCAAACGAAGATGTGGTATTAGTTGAGTTCTTACAGCCAGTAGTGGTGGATCAAAGCTTTCAGTTTGCAAAATTGATTACACAAAATGATCTGAAGGGTTTGTTGCCAAAGGTTTTGGATTATTGGCCTACAGTTGTGACTATCAACTTTATTGAAGAAATGAGCTTAGATACTAAGCGCAGTGGTCGATTGGACAAGGTTAAAATTAATTCGGGCGGACATATTGAAAGCAAATCTACGGTGCGTGTTGAGCCCGGTGATAGTGGTAGTCCTTTATTCGTAAGAATTGGAAGTCAATGGTATCTGGCGGGAATCACAAAAGGTCGTGCAGAGACTATTTTTTCTAATTGGGATGTGTACGGACTGCTCGACAACAAAATTTGTGACCTTGTTGTCAGCAGCCGTTTAAAATCACGTTGTGATTAAGAAGGATTTTCGCGACGGACTTGCTCCATATCGACTTCTTCTGCTTTTTGTACCAATTGCTCCAAAATCTCTTCTGGCAAAGCTCCTGGCTGCATAAAGATGATATCGCCCTCTTTAATAATCATTAAAGTAGGAATGGATTGAATCTGAAAGTTTGCAGCCAACTCAGGCTGATCTTCCGTATTCACTTTTGCAAATGTCACTTTTGGGTATTTAGCGGCTACAGTTTCAAACACCGGCGCAAAACGACGACAAGGTCCACACCAAGGGGCCCAAAAGTCGACGATTACCGTTTGGTTTCCCTCAACAGTGCTTCTAAAATTCTCTTTGTTTAATTCTAAGACAGACATAGTCGTCCTCCTTGCTTATATATAATAATGTAGCCGATTTTGGATTTGTCTAGTTATGTCCTAGCTCATAATCCAAAACCAAATAAACTACATTTGGCGTGCGCGTTTATCGACAGCGAGGGCAGCTTCACGAATCACTTCGCTTAAAGTCGGGTGAGAGTGGAAACTGCGAGCTAAGTCTTCGGCAGAACCGCCAAACTCCATAGCGACAACAATTTCACCTAATAGTTCTGAAGCCCTAGGTCCTACAATATGGCCGCCTAATATTTTATCAGTCTTTTTGTCGGCAAGGATTTTTACAAAACCTTCAGTAAAGCCCATGGCACGAGCACGCCCATTGGCCATAAAAGGAAACTTTCCAACATTCACTTCGATGCCCTGGGCTTTTGCTTGTTCTTCGCTCAAGCCAACGGAGGCAATTTCGGGATGAGTGTAAATAACAGAAGGAACTGTGTTGTAATTCACATGACCAGCTTGTCCAGCTAACATTTCAGCGAGAGCCACGCCTTCTTCTTCTGCTTTGTGAGCCAACATCGGCCCATGAATCACATCACCAATAGCGTAAATGCCTGGCACTGAAGTTTGATAATG
>JBKHVM010000006.1:0-57373 GCA_046570065.1 Bdellovibrionia bacterium | reverse complement strand
AGCTCACGCGTTTAGCACAAGAGGGCATTGAAGCCGAAATCGTCTTCGTTATTCAAAGAAATGATTGCCATAGTTTTGCTCCAGCAAAAGAGATTGATCCAGAATATGCAAGATTATTAGCTGAGGCGATTAAGGCGGGAGTAAAAGTGAGACCTCTGGTGGCTGAGCTGTCCTTAACAGGAGTCAGGCTTACTGAAAAAGCGCTACCTCTGGCTCCTTTTTAACTAGCTGTTGAGTTTTACCTCAGAAATAAAAAAAGCTCCAAAGTTTCCTTTGGAGCTTTTCTATTTTTGCTCTCGCTAAAATTATTTACCAGCTAAGTGGCGGTCAATAATCGCTTTGAATTCAGCAGGAGGGTAAGCTCCGCGCAATGAAACACCGTTGATTAAGAAGCCAGGAGTTCCTGAGAAATCAAACTTACGCGCCTCAGCCATATCAGCTTCGATGCGTGCAGTGATTTTTTCGTCATTAAGAGCGGCTTCAACTTTTTTCAAGTCGGCGCCAACTTTTTTAGCAGCTTCTTTTAAGAAAGCTTCTTTCTTAGAGCGTAACTCACCTTGGTTTTCGAAGATGATGTCATGAAACTTTTCAGCTTTAGCGTGATCTTGCAAAGCAATAGCTTCAAAGTAGCGTGCAGCTGGCATTGCTAGAGGGTGGAAATCTAAAGGTAAGTGTTTGAAAACAACACGAACTTTATCGCCGTACATTTTCATAACTTCTTTAATATTAGCGTGTCCTTTTGCGCAGTATGGGCACTCAAAGTCTGAGTATTCAACGATAGTGATTGCAGCGTCTTTATTGCCGAAGATAACGCGACCTTCTTGGATTTCAGGCTTAAGAGGGTTTGCAAACTCGTCATCTCTTTTCTTAGATTCATCAGCCATTGCTTTTTCTTGAGCTTTCATTTGAGCTGATTGTGCTGCTTTGTTTACAACTTCGATAAATTTTTCTGGATCTTTTTCGATAGCTACGAAAACGATGCTTGGATCCTTTTCGATAGCATCTTTAAGTTGCTTCGCAGAGGGAGCGCAGTTTGTGATAGCAAGAGCGAGGGCCGCTAGGCCAATTGTCTTAATTGTTTTCAAGGTGATTCCTCCATAAGTTGTCTTTTATAAAGTTGACCTCCAGATTGTGGCAAATTTAGGTCGAGGTGTGAAGAAAAATCTCCATTCTGGTCTTGTCTGAGACGAAATGCGCTGTAATCCTAAAATCATGAAAAAACTTATTATTTTTTTAACACTTATTGGCATCCAAGTTTCTGCTAACCCACAATTCACTTATTCAGAGTTGTCATTAAAAGACTTAGAGCAAATGAACTCCATCGTTGCTGAGAAAATACAGCAATCACAAGAGGGAGAGCGTGACACTATTGCCCCCCTAGCCGAAGGTCTGCAAGCGGTTTTCAGTCGCCCAGATGGGGATGGTGTTATTAGTAAAGTCATTGGGAATTTGCGTTCAGAGTTGGATAAGCATGACGCTTGGGAAGAAGTTCTCAACCGTTTAACAGTGGATGCACTAAATGATTTGCGAAATAACAAAAAAGTTCCTGCAGCAGTGCAGGTAACTCATTTAGTATTTCTTGAAAATCTCCTTTCAGAAATGAAACCATTCGCTAAAGAGGATGGATTTGAGCGCAGTATCGTCGAAAAAATTCGCGATGCTAAAATCAAAATTTCAGACAAAGCTTCTGCTGAGCGAAGTCTTAAAATGATCAAAGCTTCAAAGTCTCCGTCTGATATTGCCACTGATATTCTTAAGGCTGCTGACAAAGATAAGCCTAAAAAGAAGTAACGATATTTAAACCAAAACAAGAGAGCCACCCCCTACTAAAGGCGAGGTGGCTTTTTTGTTTTCAGTCAATTGTAAGCTATCAATAAATAATTTAAATTCCTGTCTAGTTTTTCTCATTTTGACTCAAGAACTTTTTAGAAACTCCGATAAAAAAACAGCATTGCCAGAGATATTGGTAATTTTTGAGGAGGTTTCAGCAATGTTCATTCAAGGTGATTTGCAGGCAGTTTTTGATACCTTATACAACATGGGTGTGATTGATCCGGTTTTAAAATTAGACTGGGTTAAAATTACTGACGAAATGATGCAGAATCCGCAAGTCGTGAACAGAGTTTTCGATGAAGTGAATGCTTGTCGAGGCGACATGAACCTTCTCCGTAAAAAATTAGAAACAATGGATCAACAATCCGTATATTTCCTCGCCATGGAGGTCGCTCGTGAATTCTGTGAATTCCAAGATCGCAACACTCTTCACTAAAAAAGTAAGTGTCGTAGCACTTTTGCTTATGACTTTGAGCGCTCATGCGTGGGAAGTGGACTTGTCACGGCGACAAGTGGATTTTAAAAATATAAAAAACAACAATCGCTTGCCGGCAAGCACTCGCGAGAGTTCTTCGCTAGATTTTCTAACTGGTGCGATGGAAGTCACGGAACCAGTGCAAGAGATTGTGATCATGAATACCGAAAAAGGATTTGTTCCGCAGACACTCAAGTTAAAAAAGAACGGGAACTACAAAATTCATATCGTAAATGTGAATTCTAAAGAAAAGAATATCTCTTTTATTTTAGATGCTTTCTCTGAACATCATAATACAATTTACGGTGAGACGAAGTCTTTTAGTATCAGCCCTAAAGTTGATGGAATTTACTCTTTTCTCAGCCCCGAAACAGGGACTCAAGGTAAGATCATAATCTTCTCAGATTCAGATCGACTTCCTGCTTCGCAGTAAGGTGTTTCATGTCACAGGTTTTTAAGGACGCCATTCGTAATAATTTAGGACCTATCCTCAAGTATCTTGAGGATAAAGGCGTTTCTGAAATCCTAGTTAACGGTCACGAAGAAATATTTGTCGAGCGTAAGGGTAAACTTGAAAGAGTTGCTGAATCATTTGCGAGTGAAGATGACCTAAGAGCAGCAGTTAATTCCATTGCTCAAAGTGTGGGTCGGCGCATTGACGATGAATCACCTCGTCTTGATGCGCGTTTGCCTGATGGTTCGCGTATTGCAGCAGTGATTCCTCCTTGCTCTCGCAAGGGCACTACTCTTTCTATCCGAAAATTTACTAACACCAAGATTTCATTTGGAGACTATATTAAGTTGGGGGCTATCAATGAGGATGGAGCGCGCTTTCTAGATATCTGCATGTTTCTCGGTAAAAATATAATTGTCAGCGGCGGAACAGGCTCAGGTAAGACAACATTGTTATCTTTGTTGTGCTCACGTATTCCTAAAGGCCAAAGAGTTCTCGTTATTGAAGATTCTTCAGAGTTACAAGTTGATTACGAACATGTTGTGATGTTTGAAACGCGCCAAGGCAACCAACAAGGCAAAGGCGAAGTTACAATCAAAGATCTTGTTAAGAGTGCGCTGCGCTTGCGTCCAGATCGTATTATCGTTGGAGAAGTTCGTTCTAGCGAAGCGCTTGAACTTTTAAATGCTATGAATACTGGTCACAAAGGATGTATGGGAACAGTTCATGCCAATTCTCCTGAAGATGCTATCGTGCGCTTAGAAGCTTTAGCACAAGGTGGAGACAGTGGTATTAGTGAGAGGGCTTTGCGTCAGCAAGTGGCCTCTGCTATTGATATTATCATTCAGGTTTCGCGCTATTCGGATGGTTCCCGCAGAATTGGTGCTATCAGCGAAGTCATTGGTTTTAATCCAGATGGCTCTTATAATGTAGTTCCTATTTTTCAAATCCCGAGAATGGTTCGTAGACCTGATGGAACTCTTGAAGGGCAGTTGGAACCTACAGGAAATATACCCAGTTTTATGGAAGAAATTATTGACAATAAACTTCCATTCCCGAAGTCTAAGTTTACGAAGCCTAGAGCTGCGTAGACGGAATCAAATATGAAATTAAAATTTATTGGTGCTGCCCAAACAGTTACGGGTAGTAAGATCGAAGTTGAACATCATGGGTTTAAACTCTTAATTGATTGTGGTCTTTTTCAGGGGCCCAAAGAAATACGCCAATTGAATTGGGATGAATTTGAAGGGGCTGAGACCTATCAAGCAGTGATTCTCACTCATGCCCATGTGGATCACTCTGGTTATCTTCCTAAGCTCTGTAAAGAGGGATTTCGCGGCCCTATTTATTGTTCTCATGCCACTAAAGATCTCGCTGAAATTTTGCTTTTAGATGCGGCTTATTTGCAGGAAGAAGACGCTCGATTTGCTAACCTTACAAAACATAGTATGCATGAACCTGCTCTCCCGCTCTATACAATCGAAGATGCACAAGTGGCCAATCACCGTTTGCAACCACGCTCTATGCATGAGTGGCATGTTTTATCGCCTCATTTAAGTTTTCGTTTTTTGCGTGCAGGGCATATTCTTGGAAGTTGCATTGTCCAACTTCAATACTTCGAAAATGAATCCAACAAGATTGTGACATTTACAGGGGATTTAGGTGGCGGCAGAAGCAACGTCATTAAAGATCCTGAGACGATCATCGAAACTGACTATTTGGTATGTGAATCTACTTATGGCGATCGCTGTGTGCCGCAGTTTAATCCTGATGAATTAGCAACAATTATTAGCAAAGTTATTTCACGCGGCGGTACTATAGTGATCCCTGCGTTTGCTGTAGGGCGAACTCAAGAACTTTTGTATTTGATTCACCAGCTGGAAGTGCAGCAAAAGATTCAAGATGTACATGTTTATGTGGATAGCCCTATGGCGCAAGATGTGACAGCTGTCTATGCGAATTATGATTGGGAATTAAAAGCTGGCGAAAAAGGTGCTGACGTTGAGTTTTCTCTTTGTTGTCAAAATTTTCATCCGGTCAAATCCAGTGATGAATCTATGCTTCTATGTATGAATGACAGCCCCAAAATTGTGATTTCAGCTTCGGGGATGTTGCAAGGGGGGCGAGTCTTGCATCACCTCAAAACAAAATTGCCACAAGAAAAAAACGGTGTTCTTTTTGTCGGCTACCAAGGTATTGGCACCAAAGGGCGTCTTCTCAAGAATGGACTTCGTAATATTCGCATTCATCACATGAATGTGGATGTAGAAGCTGAGATCTTTTCAATAGAAAGTTTGTCGGCCCATGCTGACTCAGACGAGTTGGTAGGTTGGATGAAGCATATTCAAAAGCCTCCACAAAAAACCTTCTTAGTCCATGGCGAAGTTGAGTCTCAAAGGGCTCTTTATTACCGAGTGACAAATGAATTGAATTGGGATTGTGAAATTCCGTCACCAGGGGAAATATTCACTCTAGAATAAAGAAAAAGTTTAGTGTGGAGCAAAAAAAGCCCTAACGCGACCCGATAATCTGCGTAAAGGTTGTGCAGATTGAGTCTAAAGCCTTTATTCCACATGGATTTTAAGCTAATACCAAAAGCGTGCATTTGAGTTGTAAGATCTCCAACGCAGTGATGAGTCTTCTCGAATCAGAAGGAGAAGACATTTCAGCTCTATACGAAGCTGTTCCGACATCTATGGAATTGCTTCGTGATGCTTCTTTTTGGCTTTCAGCTCATGAAATGGAGTTATTTCTCGAGGCTGTCACTAAGCTGCCTTTGCGTAAAGAACTACCAATCCTAACTTTGGCTGGTCATCGTGGACCGCAGTTGCGAGCTTGGGGAGTTTTGGATTCGGTTCTTCGTATGATGCCTCGCCCACAAGAAGTCTTTAATCAGCCAGAGCAGTTTCTATCCTATTTTATTTCGCCAAAACCACCGGTAGAAAATTTGCATCGAGAAGAAAATCAAATATCTTTTGATTTGCCTCTACCCGCTGAGCAGTACCCATTAGTAACAACTTACTTGAAGGCAGCTTTTGAGTCTTTGCCCACATATATCGGGCAGGGTTTAGCGCAATGTCAGTGGGAAAATATCACTCTTAAGCTTTCGTGGCAGTCAGAGCAAAACTCTATTTTTGAAAAAGATCCAGGTCATCAAGTAAGCCCAGAGCTTTTTTCGACGGTTATTCAGGATTTGCAAAAATCTCAGAGTGAGCGCGAAGAGCTGCAAAAATATGTCACAGACCTTGAGAGTAAAGTGCAAGAGCTCGAGTCACGCTGGGAAGTTGAGGGTGACAAGGATTCAGCTGACGTTGTTGCTAATTTAGGAGAAAATTTTGTCGCAACAAAGTTTGAAGCACACTCTCCGTATTTTGTAATGGGGCAAAATTTGGCGCGACTTCATGATTATATGGTGAGAGCTCAACAGTTAGTCACAATGATTCAAGCGACGTCTAAAACCAATCCAGCAGTTAAAGAAGCCATGCGACGTATGGATTGGGATTACGTCAAAGAACAGTATCCACGTACAGTTTCACAGAGCATGGATTTGCTTCGTAAAATGCAAAACAAAAATAACGAAAACACAGAGGGTTAAATATGTCTGAGATCGTAAGTGTAGTCTCTAGAGAAATTCTGGATAGCAGAGGAAATCCTACAGTTGAAGTAGAAGTGGTGACTGCTGATGGCAATAAGGGAAGAGCGGCAGTGCCCTCTGGAGCTTCGACTGGTGCTCATGAAGCCTGTGAATTGCGTGATGGTGATAAAAAGCGCTATTTGGGTAAAGGTGTATTTCAAGCTGTAGATAACATCCGCGAGAAGTTAGCCCCAGAGATCATTGGTCTTCAGGTTACCGAACAGGTTTATATCGACAAAGTTTTGCGTGAGATTGATGGTACAGAAAACAAATCTAATCTTGGAGCCAATGCAATCCTAGGGGTTTCTCTTGCAGTAGCGCAAGCTGCTGCTCAAGATTGCGGATTGCCTTTATATCGTTATGTGGGTGGTTCCCAAGCCTGTCGTTTGCCAGTGCCTTTGATGAATGTCCTTAATGGCGGGGCCCATGCTGACAATGGTTTGGATGTGCAAGAGTTTATGATTGTTCCGACAGTGAACAATTCTTACGCCGAATCTCTTCGTGCTGGAGCTGAGATCTTTCATACGCTCAAAAAGATTTTGAGCAAAAAGAATCTTGCTACAGCAGTGGGAGATGAGGGTGGCTTTGCACCCAAGTTAGGTTCAAATCAAGAAGCTTTAGATTTGTTAATGGAAGCAATTGTTCAAGCGGGGTACGAGCCTGGACAAAATGTTTTTTTAGCTCTTGATGTTGCTGCAACTGAGTTTTTCCATGACGGAAAATACAAGTGGCAAGACAATATGATCTCAGCAAGTGAGCTCTTGGGAATCTATAAATCTTGGTCAGAAAAGTATCCTCTCGTGAGCATTGAGGATGGTTTTGCGGAAGATGATTGGGATGGTTGGATCAAGGCAACGGCTGAGCTTGGTAGCAATGTTCAACTCGTTGGTGATGATCTTTTTGTGACTAACCCTAAGCGCTTGCGTCAGGGGTTAGATAAAAAAGCGGGCAATGCACTTTTGGTTAAAGTAAACCAAATCGGAACTTTGACCGAGACTTTTGAAGCTGTAAACTTAGCTCAACGCCATAAGTACAAAACGATCATGTCTCACCGTAGTGGTGAAACTGAAGACACGACAATTGCGGACTTAGCAGTGGCTTTAAACTGTCATCAAATTAAAACGGGATCACTTTGTCGCGGTGAAAGAACTGCCAAGTACAATCAATTGCTCCGAATTGAAGAAGACCTTGGCGGAATGGGAATGTACTGGGATAAGTTTGCATTTCGTTAATCTGGACCTTGGCAACCTAGGCAGCTGCAATAAAACTTATTAGAATTATATCATGGGTGTAATTGTAGCTGCTTCTCGCTTTAGAATGTTTTTAAACGAACCCACTAGGGTTTTCTTTGTTTGTTTTGTCTTAGGTTTTCTCTACCTAACATTTAATGGCAATTTTTTTAGACTTTGGGGCTTACATCGTGATGTGGAAAGGCTACAAACGGAAATCCTCTTAGCGCAAAAAGCCGGCAGCCACCTTGATACGCAATTAAAACAAGCTAAAGACCCTGTTTTTATTGAGCGCCAAGCTCGGGATCGTTTGGACTTAGCTAGCGAACATGATTTAGTCTTCGTTTTTGCTGATCAGTAAGCCGCAAATTGTTATTCATACCAGTCTATTTTTCAGAGTTACTGTCTTTTAACTCTTTTCCTCTTTCTATTTTTCTGACTTTGCATTAGGATAATTTACCTAGAATAGGGGCTCTAAAAGGCTCTTATTGTGATGTAAAATCAAATAGATACGAGTAAATAACTTGTTTGATTTTTAGTGATTTTTATCAGCAAAAATAATGATTTTGGAAGTTGAGTATGGATTTTAGCGAAATTAAAAATTTAAGAAGAAGACTAGGTTGGAGTCAGTCGGATTTGGCCCGTCGCTTAGGAGTTGAGCAGCAAGTTGTAGCAGCTTTCGAAGAGGGAGCGCTAGAAATCGAAGCCAAGTTGTCGAGCCAGTTACAGCTCATTGCGAAGTATGCTGAACAATGTAGCGAAGAATTAGTTGTCCACGCTATCGCAGATCAGGTCCTAGAAGATTCTGATTTGGAACAAATATCAAATAATGAAGTGAGCGCAACGCTCTAGAATCGACATCACATCTCTCTCAGTGTAGAAACTTAAAAAACTGGGAGAGCCTCAATGAAAAAAGTCTATTTGATTGACGTTAGTGCGATGTTCTTTAGGGCTTATTATGCCATTCGTCCGTTATCGTCACCAACGGGTCTGCCAGTTAATGCAATCTATGGCTTCATGTCGATGCTGATCAAGCTGATCAAAGATGAAAAACCAGAGTACATGATTTTTTGCTACGATCGCAAAGAACCATCATTTAGAAAGGCTCTCTATGATGGTTATAAAGCCAATCGTACGGAGATGCCTGAGGATCTAGCCAAACAGATCCCCTATATTAAACAAATTGCTGGTCTTTTAGGAGTCAAAGATCTCGAAGTCCCTGATTATGAAGCTGACGATATTATTGGCAGTATTGTTGCCAAAAAAGATTTGTGGAATGCTCAGATGATCATAGTGTCTGGGGATAAAGACTTCAGTCAGTTGGTCCAAGATAATGTTATTTTGTATGATACCATGAAAGATGTTCGATTGGACAGCGCTGGTGTTAAGAGCAAATGGGGAGTGTCTCCAGAGCAGTTCATTGATTACCTCGCCATTGTGGGAGACTCTTCAGATAATGTGCCTGGAGTAAAGGGAATTGGTGAAAAAGGTGCGCTCAAACTTCTAGAGCAGTTTCAAACTCTCGAAAAAATTTATGAGCAAATAGATGCCGTAGATTCTAAGTCTATAAAACAAAAACTTATCGACTCAAAAGAAATGGCATTCTTGTCAAAAAAGCTTGTGACGATTGTGACCTCAGTTCCAGTATCAGAGAGAATAGAAGATTATAGAATACAGTCTTTAAAAAGGGATGAGTTGCGAAAGTTTTTACAAGAGCTCAACTTTAAAACTTTCGAGAAGTCTTTATTGGGAGAGCTTTCTTTAAATGGAGAGTCTTCGCCAGACAACAAAGTTTCATTGGCACAGAGCTCACCTGCAACTCAATCGCCAAGTGGTGGCAGCTCCACAGACCAGGCAAGTGTAGCACTTGTTAAAGTGGAGAGGGCTTTGCTGACTGAAAAAGTCTTGGAAAATACACAGCAAGTTTTACCTTTTGAGCAAGGTCAGGAGTTATGGGGAGTAGAATCACCTCGTGGTGTTTTTGTTGCTGATGCTGAGTGTGTTTATGAACTGCCTGGTGAGCCCAAATCGTGGGGCGCTAAGTTTATGGCTCTTGGTATTAAATGGAAAGGTTTTGATCTGAAGAGCTTTTGGCATCGTTTAGGAATCTCACAAGGGCATGCAGTTTGGGATTCGATGCTGGCTGCCTATGTGTTAAAAGCCCGCGATACTTCGGAGTTTGCAAAAATTTACGAGAGTTATTGTCATGAGACCTTGCCGGAGTTGGCAAGTGCGAGTCAGGTATTTGCGGCACAATTAGATTTGGCAGATAAGTTGGAGCATGAACTAGAGAAGATTCATGGCAAAGATATTCTAGAAAAATTTGATCTTCCATTGGCTAATATTCTGTTGAAGATGGAAAACAGAGGTATTGCTTTAGATAAAGATTTATTAAAACAGCAATCGATAAAACTAGAGCAGGACATCTCAGTTCTGGAAAAGCAGATCATTGATCTCGCCGGCGAAAAGTTTAACGTTGCCAGCCCTAAACAGTTGGGCGTGATATTATTTGAAAAGTTAGGACTTGAGGCCGGCAAAAAAACTAAGACAGGTTATTCGACGGATAACGAAGTTTTACAGGGATTAGATCATCCAATTGCGCCACTTGTTTTAGAATTTAGAGAACTGTCAAAGCTAAAGAGCACTTATGTGGATGCACTTCCTCAGTTAGCAGATGAAGAGGGCAGGGTGCACACCAGTTTTAATCAAGCTTTGACGACGACGGGAAGGCTTTCGAGTACTCACCCGAACTTGCAGAATATTCCAATTCGCACGCCTCGTGGACAAGAAGTAAGAAAAGCTTTTGTTGCAGGCAAAGGTTTGTCATTACTTTCTGCCGATTACTCGCAAATTGAACTCAGAGTATTGGCCCATATCAGTGAAGATCCGAATCTGATCAAAGCTTTTGCAGACGATCTGGATATTCATGCGGCGACAGCAGCCGAAATTTACGGATTATCATTAAAAGAAGTTACAAGTGATTTGCGTCGAGCTGCAAAAGCAGTGAACTTCGGCATTGCTTACGGGCAGGGAGCTTTTGGGCTTGCCGAAAATTTAGGGATCTCTCGTAGTGAAGCCAAAGAAATCATCGACCGTTATTTTACCAGATTTAAAAATGTAAAAGACTACATCGAAAACACAATTAAGAGTGCTCACGAAAAAGGATATGTTGAAACCCTTTTCGGCAGACGCCGTTACATTGAAGAATTAAGTTCAAAAAATATGGCGCTTAAAAAGTTTGGAGAAAGAGCAGCAATCAATGCACCTATTCAGGGCACAGCATCAGATTTAGTCAAACTAGCGATGATTGAACTCGATCAAAAAATAGAAATACCAATGTTACTCCAAGTACACGACGAATTGATTTTCGAAGGCCAAGAATCCAAACTTCACGACGAAGCCAAAAAAATTATTTCGATCATGGAAAACGTCACCAAACTAAAAGTCCCTCTAAAGGTAAACTACGCCATAGGGTTGAATTGGGACGAAGCCCACTGAGTCCCTTCTCCAGCAAAGCCCCACCCCGCCACAGCTCTACATTCTGAAGCGGGGCCGATTCCAAAACCTCCTCTTCAGAGCAGACTGCGGTCCCCTAGGGAGAGCCGCGCCGAGCTCTATACACTCCTCTCTCTTTTACACCCCGTCATCCATGACTAACTGCCATCGCCATCAACTCACAGGAAAACTTTGGTAGAACTTCTCCCCTGGAGCTGGGGGGATGTAGTTCTCATGTGGAGCAGGCCTCCACCAAGCCGGAGGCGTTGGCCCCGAAGGGGACATGGTGGTGAACCCATGGATGGGTGCGCCTCTCCACAAGAGAGCTACATCCCCCCAGCTCCAGGGGAGAAGTTCTACCAAAGTTTTCCTGTGAGTTGATGGCGAACGCATCCATGCTTGGCAGAGGTGCAAAAGAGAGAGGAGTGTATAGAGCTCGGCGCGGTTCTCCCTAGGGGAACGCAGTCTGCTCTGAAGAGGAGGTTTTGGAATCGGCCCCGCTTCAGAATGTAGAGCTGTGGCGGGGCGAGGCTTTGGCGGAGAATAGACTCAGTGGGCTTCATCCCAATTCAACCCTATGGCGTAGTTTACCTTTAGAGGAACTTTTAGTTTGTTTCCCAGCCGACTACTTTTCCGCCTTCGAAGTAGACGTAGCGGACTTCACGGCGGTAACCATCTGGTGATGAAATTTGTCTGACGTACTTCCATCTTTCGTTGCGATAAATGGGATTTCCTGAGTATTCGACATTTTGTGGGTCACCCCAGGATTTGCGTACAAATTCTTGTGGCATTCCGATGGCTATATCTTGGGTGTCGATGAGTTCTTTGACTTGCGTGTCTGGAGCTTTGGCGCGATTCCATATTTTATTACGATTGATCCAAGCTTGACGGCCTTCCAAAGTAGGGATGCTCAACATTTCTATTCGTTCTTGATCGCTTTCGAGCCAAGGAAGTATTTTTGAGTACTGTTCTCGCTCTTTAAATGAGCCCAATCTTTTTTCAAGCTCTCGAACGCGCATACGATCATGAATTTTTTGCTGATCACTAGCATTGAGTCCTTGTTGTGGGTTAAAGCCGAGCTCATAAGCTGTTCGTTCAAAATTAGGATCATAAATTTGATTTTTTTTGCCACTACGGTTGTCAATGTAACGCACAGGTGAGCCCATGGCTTGATCACCGCCATAACCACTTGAATGTGAGCGAGTCATAAGATGACTACAGCCAGAAGAGAGTGTCGCACTTAAAAGCAAAAGACTGATTAACAACTTTGTCATAGAATTAGTTTAGCTGAAGTCCAAGTGCTTTTAAAATAAACTTGCGGAAATGCGCACTCAGTTCCTACAATGGTCAAGGGAGTAATACTTTGGCAGAATCAGAAGGTAAACAATCAGAGCAAAATAGCACGAGTGCTGACTCTACCAAAGTCGAGTTGGCAGATGCTGTTGGCGAAGGTGCCGAACTCCCCTTAGAGGAACTTGATAAAGTTATAGCTAGCAGCGATCCCGAGTTTGCAGCAGACATTGCTTCTGTTGCGCAAGAAAAATTCAATAATGATATTTTAGATGATTCTGCTTTTGAATATACACTAGAAATTGAAATTAAATCTTGGGAGCAAAAAAAAGGATTTGCAGCCAAAGTCTTTAAGGTGTTCCCCGGAATTGCTAAAATTAATTTCTTAATCATTAAAACAAAAAATACTTTTCAATCTAAGTTTGTTCTTGTTAAGCAAAAGCTGTTGCTTTTCTTAAAGTCCATTGGACCTTATTTGAAGGCAAAAATAAACAGCATAGGATCCACTCTCAGCGGTTTAGCTTCAGCCTTTGGTACTAACTTTAAAGAAAAGTCAAAATGGGGAAAAGTTTGGTTTGTTTCTCTTTTGTTATTTTCCATAGCAAGTTTGGTGGCTTCAGTAATGATTTTGTATAAAGGAATGTTAGCTCCTCCAAAATCACCATTTTTAAGTTCATTAGAAGAATGGGCAGTAAGTGTTGATGGGTACAACCCCGAAACTGAAGTTGAGTCATTTTATGATTCAACAAAGGTCGTACAAAATGTTTTTTCTCTTAACAGAATTGTTGCGAACGTTAAGCGCTCCACAAGCTCTGGAGAGAACCCCATGGTGGCATTTGAATTTATTCTCGAAGGAAATTCTTCTGATGCAGTCATTGAAGTGAAAGATCGCGAAGCTGAAGTTCGCGATCTTTTTCAGAGAATTATTGAAGGAATGAGTTTTGATCAGTTGGCGTCGTCAGAAGGAAAGCTTCAACTGGCGGATGCTCTCAGAAGGGCTTCTAACAGAGTTCTTACCAATGGTAAAATTCGCCGGATTTACATTAAAACAGCAATTGTTAAACCTTAAAATCCTGAGGATCGATCTGATAATATTTAAGGCGATCAAATAATGTGCTCTTGGGCATTTTAAGTTCAGCCGCTGTTCTTCTTTGATTGCCTCGATTGGCTTTTAATCTTTTTAATATCAATTGCTTTTCAATCTCTTTAATCACAGGCATTTCTTGCACAAATTCGAGTTCTTGTTTCACAGTAGGCAGAGCATTTTTGTTCACGTTGCCGACCAAGCGAGAAACATGTTCAACACTGATTCTGGTATTTGGAAATAGAGCCGAAGCACGTGCAACAGTATTTTTGAGTTCACGAATATTTCCAGGCCATGAATATTTTTTGAGTTCCTGAATGGCATCAAAAGAAAAAGCGAGTTTGTAGAGCTTGCAGAAAGTATAAAGTAGTTCTTCAAAATCTTCCATGCGTTCATGCAAAGCAGGTGTGCGTGTAGATACCACATTCAAACGAAAATATAAGTCTGATCTAAAGTGCCCTTCGACAATTTTTTCTTCGAGATCCTGATGAGTAGCCGCAATGATTCTCACATCCGTGCGAACAGTTTGGTCGCTACCAACAGGGCGAATCTCTTGATTTTCAAGGGCTCGGAGAATTTTTGCTTGAAGATTTTTTGAGAGATCTCCAATTTCATCTAAAAATAGCGTGCCACCTCTTGCAGTTTCAAATGCTCCTTTTCTATCATGAGTTGCACCTGTGAATGAGCCTTTTACATGACCAAACAACTCACTTTCTACCAATGTTTCAGTCAAAGCAGAGCAGTTCACGCTCACAAATGGACCATTACGGCGAGTGCTAATGTTATGCAGCTCATTGGCGAGAACATCTTTACCTGTACCTGATTGTCCCAGTAATAAAATAGGGAACTCTGTTTGAGCTGCAAGTTCTAACATTTGCAACTCTTTCTGCCAGTCTTCATTTTTTGAGTGAAGTTTTATTTTAGGATGAGTTGCTGTTGCCTCCTGAGCGGAAACATAAAATTGGTAGCCAGCAAGTCGGATACGATCTCCCTCTCGCAAAGGGCATTCGATAACCTCCTGATCATTGGAGTAGAGACTCACGCTGGGAGATAAGTTGCGTAACATAAAGATTCCATCGCGCATTTCAATTCGCAGTTGTTGTTCTGAAAGGCCGCTGAGAGTCCAATTGCAGTCACTGCTAGAACCCAGAATTTGATACTTTAAAAGAGCAAACTTTTGCTCGGGATTTTGTTCGTTGATAAGAAAGAGTTGTTGATTCATATGATCTCCTTTGTGTTGGAGAAAATTCAAGTTTCGGACCTCACTCAGATGGAATATATGCGATTTGGAGGGATTTTGAGGCGGCCCGTCTAGTTTAGAAGAAAGATTTCTAAGAATTGAGAAACCTCCCTAAATAGGATAATTTTAGAGCATGTCTAAAAGCTCTAAACCCGCTCAACTCGAATTTGTTAAAAGTGCTGTGTATCCAGCAGACTATCCACCTGCAAAACTTCCAGAAGTGGCAGTGGCTGGGCGATCAAATGCTGGAAAGAGTTCATTCTTTAATGCTCTTTGTGGTTCCGCTAAGATGGCAAAAGTCAGCTCAACTCCAGGGAAAACACGTCTTCTGAACTTTTTTATAGTGAATAAAAAGTATTGTATGGTGGATATGCCTGGTTATGGTTTTGCCTCTCGTGCCGGAGCTGAGATGCGTGATTGGCAAAAAATGATCGAAGACTATTTAGGCACCCGTGAGAACTTGAGAGGTCTTATTTTAGTAATGGACAGTCGACGTGAGTGGACTGAAGATGAAGAGTTACTAAAGCAATATTTGGAGCCTCGTGGAATTCCGATGATTGTGGTCTTAACAAAAGCAGACAAGCTCACTAAAAATGAAATGAATAAGGCACTCACTCTTATTAAAAAACAATCCACACTTAGCAATGTTTTTATGACCTCTGCACTGGAGCGCGAAGGTCAAGATATCGTTGAAGATTTTATTTACAAAAATTGGATTAAAGCGTGAAAGTAGTTGTTGTTATACCTGCTCGTTATGGCTCCACTCGTTTTCCAGCAAAACCATTGGCCCCTATTTTAGGTAAGCCCATGATTCAATGGACAGTAGTCGGTGCGCAAAAAAGCAAATTGGCTTCGCAAGTAATTGTAGCAACCGATCACCTCGAAATTGTCGAGGCCGTTAGAGCTGTTGGGGCTCAAGCGGTTATGACTGATTCTGATCTGCCCTCCGGCAGTGATCGAATAAATGCTGCTGTAGCGAACATTGACGCTGATATTGTGGTGAATGTACAGGGTGATGAACCTTTAATTTCTGGAGAGCTTATTGATCGTTTAGCACAAGTTTTGATCGATGATGTTCATTTAGAAATGGCTACTTTGGCTCACCCAATGAGTTCCGAAGAGCTTCAATCTCCAAATGCCGTAAAAGTTATTTTAAATAACAAAGATGAGGCGATTTATTTTTCGCGCTTTGCTATTCCTCATAGTCGAGTGCAACCAACTCAGAGTACCGACATAATCCCTTTAAAACATGTTGGAATGTATGCTTATCGAAAAGAGTTTTTAAAAAGTTTTTGTCAACAAGCTCCTGCAGCTATTGAAATTGCAGAAAGCTTGGAGCAATTGCGTGCCCTTAACATGGGGGCAAGAATTAAAGTCTTGAGGATTGCTGAAGCAACATTGGGTGTTGATACCCCCGAAGATATTTTGAAAGTCGAAAACGCTATTAAAAATCAAAGGATCTGATTTTATGAAGAAAAGAACCCAAAAGCCTAAAGTTGTATCAACTGCTAAATCGACAAAAAAGAATTTTAAACAGAAGTTTATCTTTGTTACTGGGGGAGTTGTTTCTTCTATTGGCAAGGGCTTAACGGCGGCAAGTTTGGGCTCTCTGTTGGAGGCTCGAGGGATCAAAGTAACAATTGCTAAATTTGATCCCTATCTCAATGTGGATCCTGGAACCATGTCTCCTTTTCAGCATGGTGAAGTTTACGTTACTGAAGATGGTGCCGAAACTGATTTAGATCTAGGCCATTACGAAAGATTTACTTCTGCAGTCATGACAAGATTTAACTCAGTTTCTACTGGGCAAATTTACGATACAGTTTTGGCTCGTGAAAGACGCGGTGATTATTTGGGGGGGACTGTGCAAGTTATCCCTCATATCACTGATGAAATTAAGGCCCGTATTTTTGATGCTGCTCAAGGTAGTGAAGTCGCAATCATCGAAATAGGTGGCACAGTAGGTGACATTGAGGGGCAACCTTTTCTCGAGGCCATTCGTCAAATGCGCAATGAGGTTGGCAGTGAGAACTCAGCTCTTGTTCATGTAACTTATGTTCCTTATATTGCTGCTGCTGGAGAATTGAAGTCAAAACCCACTCAACATTCAGTAAAAGAATTGAGAGCTATTGGTTTGCAACCTGATTTTTTAGTCTGTCGTTCTGAAAAATTAATCGAAGAGTCATTAAAAAGAAAGATAGCACTTTTTTGCTCGGTACAGCCTGAGCATGTCATTAATGCGCAAGATTCATCAACCATTTATGAAGTTCCTATTGCTCTCCACAATGAGAGGCTCGATGCTTTGATAGTTGAAAAACTCAAGTTGAGTCCTGCAAATGTAAAAATAACGGCATGGCAAAATGTCGTTAAGACACTCAAAAATCCTAAGTTCTCTCTCACGATTGGTGTTGTTGGCAAATATGTAGATTTGAAAGAGTCTTATAAGAGCTTGCATGAGGCTCTAGTACATGGGGGAATTGCTAATAATTGTCGTCTTGAAATTATCTATGTTGATTCTGAGAAAATTACTGAGAGCAATGTTAAAACATCGTTGAAGGATGTTGATGCTATTTTGGTTCCTGGAGGTTTTGGCAGTCGAGGAGTCGAAGGTAAAATCACAGCCATTAAGTATGCGCGTGAAAAACAAGTGCCTTTCTTTGGTATCTGTTTTGGTATGCAATTAGCTGCGATTGAGTTTGCGCGTAATGTTTGTGGCATTCGTGATGCTACGTCGCGTGAGTTTCATCCTGAGAGTAAACGAGGACTTAACTTTGTTATCGACTCAATGGTGGAGCAGCGAGGTTTGGTTAATAAGGGCGGAACAATGCGTTTGGGGGCTTTTGGATGTAAACTTCAGCCTGGAAGTTTAGCATCTAAAGTGTATAAAGCTGCCAACATCACAGAACGCCATCGTCATCGTTTTGAGTTTAATAACAAATACAGAGATTTATTTGCTAAAAAAGGAATGTTAGCATCTGGGACTAATACAGAAAGAAATTTGGTTGAGATTGTGGAACTTCAGGATCACCCTTGGTACCTTGCAGTGCAATTTCATCCGGAGTTTAAGTCTAAACCTTTAGACCCGCATCCATTGTTTGTTAATTTTGTGAAGGCCGGCTTGAATCATAGGAAAAATAAAAAATGAGAGAAGAAATCTTAGCGCTTGGAAAAAGAGTCTTAGAAACTGAAGCTAGCGGGGTTCTTGAAATGAAGTCTCGCATAGATGAGGCTTTTTATTCAGCCGTTCAGTTAATTAGTAAAACTCAGGGAAAAGTTATTTTTACTGGAATTGGCAAATCAGGTTTGATTGCCAGAAAGCTTGCGAGCACATTTTCATCAACAGGAACGCCTTCATTGTATTTGCATCCAGCAGAATCTGCCCATGGTGATTTAGGATTGATTGGCAAAGAGGATATAGTTATTGCTATTTCTTATGGTGGAAATTCTCCAGAGTTAAATCCCATTGTTAATTTTGTCACAAGAAAGAATATTCCTTTCATTGTAATGACAAAAAATGTGGAGTCTGCTTTAGCACAATCTGCTTCGCTCTTACTTAATATTGGCATTAAAGAAGAGGCTTGTCCTCTCGGTCTAGCGCCTACAACTTCAACTACTGCAACTTTAGCTCTCGGCGATGCTCTTGCTATGTGTACTTTGCAATTGAAAGGTTTTAAGCCACAAGATTTTGCTGAGTTTCATCCCGGTGGCACTTTGGGATATAAACTTTTAACAAAGGTACAAGATGTTATGCATGGTGGGGAAGCCTTGCCTTTGGTCGAGCTCACCACGCCAATTCGCCAAGTGTTAACAATCATGACACAAAAAGATGTTCGAGGTGCGGCTGGGGTTGTGGATAAAGATGGGAACTTAGTAGGAGTCATCACCGATGGTGATATTCGTCGGTGTTTGGAGAAGCAACAAGATCCTCTTGGCGGAGTAGCACAAGATTTGATGACTCGAAGTCCTCGCACAATTGATTCAAATGAGTTAGCAGAAAAAGCTCTTTTTATGATGGAGCAGTTCCGCATTCAAATGGTTTTTGTGGTGGATCTTGACAGTCACCAACCACAAAAACCAGTGGGTATTCTACATATTCAAGATTTGTTAAAAGTAAAAATCAGATAACATTCTCCGTAACAATAAATTTTATTTCGATGAAATAAGCAACAACGGCTAATCCAAAGTCGAGATAAGAGGGGCACTTCTTGCCCCTGACTGTTTTATTACTGAAAATGAGACAGTGGAATTAAATAACGCAAACCTTAGAAAAATTAAAATGTTAGTGATGGATGTCGATGGTGTTCTCACTGACACACGCATTTGGTTTGACGGAAAAGAGTGGCGTCGTTTTTTTAGTATCCGCGATGGTGTTGGCATCAAACTTCTTGCCGAGCATGGATATCGCCTTGCCATTATCACTGGCAGTAGAGCCGAAGACATTAGAGAAAGAGCTAAATCTCTTGGAGTTCACCACTTTTATGAAGGTGCTCTAGATAAAATTCCTGCATTTGAAAAACTTGTCCAAGAGTCACAAATATCACCTGACGAGATGGCTTATATTGGTGATGACATTTTTGATTTGCCTCTCATCGATAAAGTTGGAATTGGCATTACTGTGCCAGAGGCAGTCCCAGAAGTTTTAGAAAAAGTAAAAAATGTAACTAAAGCTCCAGGCGGCATGGGCGCTGTTCGTGAAGTCTGTGATTTAATTTTAAAATATGGTGCCTACGCCAAGGAAGGTCCGGCATGACAAAACAAATTTTTATAACAACTCTGGTTTTTGTTGCGGCATTTATGCTGCATCAAGCTTCGTTTGCGAGTGAGGTGATTAGTTTGCCACCAGAAGAATTGGCAAAGGAATCTGTCTTACCTGTATTTAAGAAGCACACGACGGTTAAAAATCGCAATGTCACAACTGACAAGAGACTAGAAGCTCAGATTTTTTATGGCTACAACATGACAGAGCCGATCTTTAATGTTTCAAAGGTTGGTGTCGGTGCATATTATAACATGACTGAAGATCATGCCGTGGGTGTGCTCTACACACACAACATGACTGGTCTCGCAGATTATGCCAATCAAATTAAAAAAGACACTCCAGCAATCGCTCCCAGAATCGATGGTGCATACAAACCGCAATCAAATCTCTTGGTGGACTATAACTTTAAAGCATTTTATGGGAAACTTTCAGTTTCTAAAAATACTGTTCTGAACTCTATTTTACTTTTCAGTGGAGGCGTTGGTTACGCGCAATATGAAAACTCTGGATACCCCCTAGTTTCAGGTGGCCTAGGGCAGAAGTTCTATTTTACGAACAATTTAGCCCTTCGCTTTGATATGCGATTACTCATGCACCAGGCACCCTCGCCAGTGACTGCTGGATATAAAGAACGAATGACCTTTTTTACAGTCCTAGATGTCGGACTGTCTTACCTATTTTAAGGGGGAACGATGAAGAGATATTTATTTTTAACTATCCCTCTTTTAATGATTCTAAGTTCAAATGCTTCGGCACAAGAGTTAGAAGATGATCTCAATATTATTGAGCTTGAGCTTGAACAAGGAAGTACTCGGCAGGAACCGGCTCCTAGCTTTAATGCTGAACCTGAAAATGTCCCAGTAGAAAATCAAGAAAGTGCCAAGCGACCGGATGTAAAACAAGTCAATGTTTCAGATCTTTCAGACTTGAGTTTATTAGCGCCATTCAAAGAAGTCTCTGTCATTCAAAAACGTTTTATGCCCAAGACAGAGAGGGTTCAGTTGTTTGGTGGTTTGGGGATCATTACTAATGATCCTTATTTTAACACAATATCTATCGCAGGAAAAGCCAGCTACTTCTTTTCTGAAACTTGGGGGTTAGAGCTCAATTACTTTGGTAATTCTACATCTGAAGCAAAAATCACAGAAGAGCTTAAAGATGCGGGTGTGAATACAAAGAGCCTCGTAAAGCCCAACTCCTTTGTTGGTGTTGACGCCGTTTATGTTCCTATCTACGGAAAGATGAGCTGGATCGATGAAAAGATCATCCCTTATGATCTTTATTTTTCTGCTGGTTTTGGAACAACCAACACCAATCAAGGAAGTGCTGGAACAGTTCACTTAGCGACTGGACAAATTTTTGCGATCACAAAAGGTGTTTCATTTCGCTGGGACTTCAGTTGGAACTTCTTCAGTGCAAACGTGAACAACGAAGGCACATCTAACTATAATAATCTTTTCTTAACAGCTGGTGTGAGTTTCTTCTTTCCAGAGGCAGGTTACCGATGATAAAGAAATTAACAATCCTTGTTTTTGCATTAACGTCATTAACATTAGGCTCAGTTGAAGCTCAAAATAAGAGACCAGCAGCAAGAAAAGCTCCAGCAACTTCGAGCAGTCGACAGTTAGAGCAGGCACTAGCTCAGATCAAAGCTGGGCAATTCGCCAATGCAGCTTCAAACCTTTATAGCCTCAGTCGCCGTCCTGAGCTAGCTAAACAAAGGCCCCAAATTAAGTACACCTTAGGTGTTGCGCTGATGGAGTTAAAGTTAAATCAAGTAGCAGCTTTTCAGTTTGTTGATGTGATTCGATCTGGGAACAGTCGATACACTCGACAAGCGATTGAAAAGCTATCCTTTGTTGCCAATGAACTAGGCGATGACACAATTCTTGATTACGCAATCTCTAAAGTGCAAATCAGTGAGTTTCCTCAGGCAAGCCGTGACATGATTTTCTATCGTTTAGGTGAAGCAAAATCAAATGCTCTAAACTTTAAGGAAGCGATTGATTTTTACGAGAGAGTTCCCTCACGCTCTCCTTACTTTATGCAGGCAGTTTATGGAAAAGGTTTAGCGCAACTTGCAGACAAGCAGGTTGACGAGGCTATTCGAACTTTTGCCAACATGAGAGAGTATTTAAGAAACTCACCAGTAACAGATCCTAATCGAGTTATTGCTCAGTTATCTTTGGCTCGAGCTCTGTATCAGAAGCAAGATTGGGAGCGTGCCATTGCTGCGTATGCAGAAGTGCCACGGGACACTTCATTTTGGCATGAAGCTTTATTTGAGCAGTCTTGGGCCATGTTAAGAGGAGCTCGATTTAGATCTGCGATGAGTAATTTTCATACCTTGCATTCTTCTTATTATGAAGACTCTTACAACCCCGAGTCACTTTTGTTAAGATCTATCGTCTACTTGTATATCTGTAAGTATGACGAAATGGAAAAGGTTCTATCACTTTTTGAGAAGACATATGGGCCTGTATCTCGACAAATTGCAGACTTCTTAAAGTTTACAAAGGACCCAGCTGAATACTTTTCAGAGATTGATAAAGCCAATGTCATGAGCGTCTCTGATAAAAAACTTAACTTAAAGTTACCTATGATGGTTTCATTGCACATTCAAAATGAGTCCAATGTTCGTCGTAGTATGAACTATCTTAAAAAATTGATGACTGAGAAGCAGAAGATTGAAGGAAGTGAGTCTTTCAAAAATTCTCCTCTTGGTAGAATGGGTCTTAAGATTCTTAACAATCGTATGAAAAATACGAGAGTAGCTATCGGCGAAAAAGTAAAAGCTCATCTAGTTAATATGAGAACTGAAATGAGAGACCTTTATGAGCAAGCTGGTTTTATCCGCTACGAAATGATTAATGGCCAGAAGGAAACTGTGAAAAAACGTATCGCTGGTAAAGATGTTGAAACTACAATTGATGAAAACATCAACAGAGAGTTTTATATTAAAAATGGTTATCAGTACTATCCGTTTTCAGGTGAATATTGGTTAGATGAAATCGGAAACTATCATTATTTGGGCAAATCAAGTTGCGAGTAGGTAAAATATGAGATCAAAAGCCTCTATTAAGATTATTTCTTCTTTGATTGCAATTACGATGGCATCGCCATTCGCAATGGCTCAAAAAAATGCAAAGAATCAAAAGAATACAAAAGCACCCGCAAAATCAAAAAAGGCGACGGTTGCAGATCTTCTATCTCGGGCGAGTCAAACGAGTCGGGGAGCGGGAGCAACTCTATCTGATAAAGGCAAAACCAATTTGCCATTCTCTGATGTGCGTTTTCAGAAAGATCCTTCCGCGCAAAGAGTGAATCTTGAAGCAGTTAAGCCTCCACGTTCCTCTACTATTTTAAGAGCTGCAGACCCCAAGGGTGGCGACTATGCAGAGTATGAAAAGATATTAGATCGACAAATCAACGAACTGTATAAGCTTACACAAAAATTTAAAGATTCGAATAATCGAGGTGAGTTGTGGCTGCGACTTGCTGAACTTTACGTTGAGAAATCGACAATTGTAGATGCTCGAATTCAAGATGCGTATGATAAACGTTTGAGAGATTTTCAAGACGGAAAAACAAAGCAAAAACCAGTTTTAAATACAAAAGAAGCCCGAAGTTTTAATACAAAGGCAGTTCAACTGTATGAATGGTTCCAGAGAGATTTTCCTCGTGATCCAAAGATGGCTCAAGCGCTATTTTTCTTAGGTTACAATTATTTTGAATTAGGGGAAGTCAAAAAAGGGGCTTCTTATTATGAAAGATTAGTTGCTGAGTATCCAAAGTCGCCATTTGTTGGCGAAGCTCGCTTTGCCCTTGGTGAGTACTATTTTGAAAATGATCAATGGGCAAAAGCCTATAACGAATATGCTAACTTGATCAAAGCAAAGAACCACAGATTGCATACATTTTCGTTGTACAAAGCTTCGTGGTGTTTATTCCGTTTGGGTAAGTATAATCAAGCCCTTAAGTACATGGAGTACATCATTAAAGCAAATGGTGGCGAAGGAACCTCAACTGTTGCTGGAAAGAAAGTTAACAATACCAAACTTGAATCAGAAGCGCTACGTGACATCGTAGTTTTCTATGGAGAAGGCGGCGATCCAGATAAAGCGTCTGATTTCTTTAGAGGAATAGCGCCAAATGGTGACGCATTCCCATTCCTAGAGAAGCTGGCTTACTATTATTCTGATCGCGGTAACAAACAAGCTGCACAGGATATGTTTAAGTTATTAATCTCTGAAAAACCAACAAATGCTAAAGCCTTTGAATATCAGTATCAAATTGTGCAAAGCTTATTTTATGCAAAGAACACTTCTTCATTTAGAGAAGAGCTTGTAACTTGGGTTCGCGGATACGGGCCTAGTTCTGACTGGTACAAGGCGAATATTAATAACAAAGAGCTTATTACCAAATCTGATAAGTTGCGTGAAACAACGCTTAAGAACTACGTTTTACAGCAACATCAAACAGCACAGAATTCAAGAGCGGCATTCTCACAAAAATCCGCCAATGAAGGTTATCAGCTGTACATAGCAGAATTTCCAACCTCTGAAAGCATAGCAGACATGCGCTTTTATCACGGAGAGCTTTTGTTTGATATGGGTAAGCACGAAGATGCTTATGGTCAGTATAAGTGGGTTGTTGAAAATGCACCTAAAAACCAGTTTTACGAAAAAGCTGGACAAAATATGCTAATCGCAATTGAAAAAACCTTACCTAAGGATTCTGAACTGCAGGCACGAGTGGGCGACTCCTTGGATCCTATTGAAATGGATCAGCGTATAGAGAGATTTATAGCTGCATCACGCTGGTATATGAACAAGTTTCCAAGAGCTGAGAGAATACCTGAAATTAAGTTCAGAGTTGGACGTCTATATTATCAGCACAATCGTTTTGACGAAGCAGCAGGTATATTTAGAGAGATTGTGGAGAAACATCCAAAAACCAAACAGTCAGAGTATTCTGCCAATCTTTTGTTAGATATTTTCAACCTTAAAAAAGATTATGCTGGTTTAGAGAAAACAGGGGCTGAGTTATTAGCAGTTCCTTCCATTGCTGACTCTAAGGCTGGCGCAGATATTCGTAATGTTCTTGAACGAGCTTCTTTTAAAAAGGGTCAAGAGTTAGAAGTTAATAAAGACTTTCTTGGAAGTGCTGATACGTTCTGGAGTTTTGCTCAGCAGAATGCAGCTTCGCCTTTGGCCGTAACGGCAATGTTTAATGCAGGCGTCAACTATGAGAGAGCTAATTCTACTGGTCAAGCGATCATGGCCCACGAGGCGGTGCTTAACTCCAAAGATGACAAAGCTAAAGAATTTCAGCCTAAGTCCCGCAGGCTCTTAGCAAAGCTATATCAAGACTCTGTTAGATTTGAGGAAGCAGCTGCGACCTACAGAAAGGCTTACGAAGACAATCCTAAGGATGCTCTTGCGGCCAATATGTTGTTTAACTCAGCTATTCTATATGAAGCTTTGGGAAATAGAAGACAGGCAGCGAGTGCCTATGAAGAGTATCTAAAAGTAAGTCGAAGTTCTGGAGAGAAAGCTGACGCTCACTTCTCTTTAGCTACTATTTATAGAAAGAATGGCCAGAAGTCCTTTGCCATAGTTAAGTACACTGATTATTTAAATGGTGGCTCTCGAACTCCTGAAAAAGAAGTTGAAGCAGCCTACTGGCTCAGTCAACTCAACCGTTCTAAGACTGAAGAGTATGAGAAGTGGAAAAACAGAACTATATCTCTTCAGCGTAGAGCTTCTGCGCAAACTCCCGGCTTAGGAGCTAGTTATGCTGCCAAGTTAAAGATGGAAGACGCAAAAATCAGCATGAGAGAATTGACGCGTATTAAGTTCCCAGCAAACCCTGCTCGCCAAAAAGAAGCTGTTGATCGTAAAACGGCTGCATTGAGTAAGGTATTAAACGAGTTGGGTGAGGTGATCAAGTTTGATAGTGCTGAAGAATTAGTGGGAGCGCTGACGTTAATTGGTGATGCCAATAATGATATGGCTCGTACAATTTTAGATGCACCAACGCCATCGGGGTTAACCCCTGAACAGCTAACTCAGTATAAAGAAGGTGTTGCTCAATTTGCTCAAGGGTTCTTAGTAAAAGCAGAAGAAGCTTATACTAAGGCTGTTGAGAGGGGTTGGGAGTTGCAAGTCTATAACGAAGAATATCAAAGAGCTCTGGCATTTATGAACAAGAAAGATCCAAAAGCTTTCTATTTAAATGGTGAAGTCACTTCTGATGTTAAAATTATAAATTGGATGACTCGATGAAAAAGCATTACATAATATTTGTATTACTATCCTTGGTGTTGAATGGTTGCTCATCTAAAGATAAGGCAGCCGATGAAGCAGATCAGGCGCCGGCAAGTTTGGATCTTGTTGACTCAAGTGATTTTACTGAGGAGTCAAAGATCGAAAATAAGCCAGCAGCTTCTGTTAGTAAGCCAGCTCCGCCGTCCCAGCCAGTGTCTGCGGCATCGGCAAGGGCAACAGCGCCATCTGGGCGTGGCGGAAGCAATTTAGACGAGGCTATTCAATCAAAGTCAGAAGAACGAATTTTTACAGCTGCTCGTGATGCTATTGCGAGAAACCCAAACGACGTGAAGGCATTAAATGCTATGGCAATGTACCACTTTAATAAGGGAAGAACAGATCTTGCTGAGCACCTGTTAAAGAGAGGTATCAAAGCGTCGCCTAGATCATTTGAGCTTTACAATAATTTAGGAATTGTTCAGCTCTCTACTCAGCAAAACAGAGAGGCCGTTCTTTCTTTCAAGGAAGCTTTGTCTATCAATCCTAATGACCCAGTGGCGAGCGCGAATATTGGTGCTATCTATGTTCGTGAGCGCGATTATGCTAAGGCAGTCATTGCCTTAGAAACCGCTTACGGCAGAGGAAATAAGGATTTAAAAACCATGAACAACTATGCTGTAGCATTAACAGCTCGTGGTGATGCGAAGAAAGCAAAATCAATCTTTAAAGATATTTTGAAGGAAGATCAAAATAATCGAGAAGCTTTATTGAATTATGCGATCACTTTAATTGATCACCTCGGAGAAAATGAGGAAGGTTTGGATGTAATTAACAGACTAAAGTTTGTTGGTGGACCTTCGGAGTCTAGGCAGATCATAAATACTTTGGAAAACAAAGCAAAAGCTGGTTTAAAATAGTAATGCGGAGGCATCATGTTTAAGCGCCTTGTTGTCATCATTTCAATGTTATCAAGTGTTGCTCTTGCCCAGAGCAACAGGTCGTCTACGACAACGACAACAACGACAACAACTAAAGAGCGTCGTGCCACTATCAACTTTGAAGATGAGTTGGTAGAGGGTGGAACTCAAAAGCCAGAGCTTTTTTATCTTTTTCAAAAAAAGAACTTCAATTATGGGCGATTGATTAAATTAAGAGAGAATTTTTTACCCGAGATGAGAAAAACAACTGAAGATGTGCAACGAGTTCGGGGTGGGAATTGAAACTACCAATAATTTTTAGAATATTTAAGAACGGCCAACTCAAAGAAGTGAAGCAGCTTGATCAAGATCAGATAGTGATCGGTCACAATGCAGACGTGCATCTTGATTTAGATGGCGAAGGCGTTTCGGCGATCCATTGTCTTATTGAAAAGCGCGATAGTGGCTATTACATCTGTGATCTTGGAAGCCAAGGTGGTACATTTAAAAATGGACAAGCCATCTTAGATGAACAGATTGAGTCCGGCGATGAAATTACAATTGGTGAATTTAAGTTCCAATTTTTTGTTGGAGCTCCAAAGCCAAAAGCTGCACCAAGTTCTTCGATGCCAGCTCAAGTTGCTCCCGCTAAGACAGTTGTTGAGCAAGTTATTCCTGTTAAGCCTGAAGAAATAAAATTAGTTGATGAAGTCACAACTAAGATTGAAAGCTCCGCAGTTGCGGCAGTCGTGGCAGAAACTCCAGTTTCTGTTAATCAAGTTAAAGGTGCAGCCTCAATTCCCGCATCAATTCCTGAATTAAAGGAAGAGATCTCGGTTGTTACGGCTAAGTCAGTTACGACAAAGCCAGAGATTAAGTCTCCAAAAAATCAAAGCTATAAAAAGAAAAAATCTAGTGGAACCTTCGCTCCACCTTCAGAAGTTAAGGACATGAGAAGTCACCTGAAGGTTGGCAAGGGTGTTCATGTAGAGGTATTGGTGATCTGGGGAGACCGAATCTTAGATTCGCACCATTTCTCTAAAAAGATGTTAGTCAAGGCAGCTGCTGAAAATGGTCCGCAAGAGATTGCTCTGCCAAATAGTTTTTTGAAAGCGGGATTCCCCTTACTGGATTTGCGCAATGGAGTTCGAGTTCAAGCAAGTCATGACTTAAGAATCGAAGTTAAGAGCACCGATGAAATTCAAGATGAAGTTCATACTAATGTTGCAAGTCGTATTCAGCCTATCCAAGCTGGAAAATCAATCAAGCTTGAGCAAAACGAAGTTGTTTTTCTATCTAGCAAATCGACACCTCTGCAATTAGCAATTCGTTTCTCTCCTCAGCCTCCAGCGGTTTCGCTAATTCCACCGTTTATCTTCTCAGCATCTGAGATGTCAGCGTTGGTGTTTGCGATTGTTCTAATGGGATTACTAAAATTCTATATCGATTCTACAATCCCTTCTGAGATGGCAGAGAAAGAGCAAGAAGAAGTGCAAAGAGTTGCACAGGTAATCTTTAATGCTCCTGACAAACCAAAACCACCACCGCCGCCAGAGCCTGAGCCTGAAAAGCCAGTGCCACCGCCGCCGCAGCCACCAAAGCCTAAACCACCTGAAAAAGTGGAAATGGCAGATAAAACAAAAGAGACGCAGCGTAAAGGTGAGCAGACAAACGTGGCAACAGGAAAGAATCAAGTTGCGAAGCGAGCTGCTGAAGTCGCGCCGAAACCAAACTCTAAAAATCGTCCTAAGAGTTTCACATCGACTCGTCAAGGTGGAGCCGTAAAAACAACGAACACAGCCGGTGCTAATGCGCAGTCTGCTAACAAGGATCCAAACAATGTGGGTCTTCTTAGCGCGTTTGGCTCTGGTGGGGTAAGGCAGAAATTGGACAAAGCCTATTCTGGATCTGGAGAGCTCTTGGGTATGGCGGATCGTGCTACTGGAACCTCAGGTTTTGCTGAGGATCGTGCGGGTGATGACCTTGGTTCTCGCTTCAAAGACACCGGAGCTGGAGGAAAGGGCACAGCAACTCAGGGTATTTCTGGAGTTGGCACTAAGGGAAGATCTTCTGGCATGAGTGCCTACGGAGCTGCCGATGGATTTGGAAACAAATCATCTGTGGAAGTTCAGTCGGGCGGAGCAGAAGAGAGCTTTGTGGGCTCTATCGACAAAGAAGCGATTCGTCGTGTGATCCGTGCCAAACTTCATGAGATTAAGAGCTGCTACGAGAGAGTTCTCAACACACTTCCTAAAGGGCAACGCCTTGAGGGTAAAGTGGTGATCAAGTGGGAAATTATTGATCGTGGGCAAGCGCGAGCAGCTCGGGTCAAATCAACAAGTTTAAGAAATTCTGCAGTAGAAGCATGTATGGTGAGTCGATTGCAGTCGTGGGTATTCCCTGAGCCACCTGAAAACACAGTGGCAGATGTCGAGTATCCATTTGTTTTGAATCAGTCCAATTAATTAATTAAGGAGGAGTACCGTGAACCCCGTTGAAACAGTAGAACAAATGAATTTTATTCAAAGAGCCTTCGTAGAAGGTGGCTTTGTCATGTACATCATTGCAGTCATTGGAATCTTGTCGGCAATTCTTATTGTCGAAAGAACCATGAAGCTCAAATCTTTGTCTTTGGACAAGAGAGAGTTTACGGATCAGATTTTTAGAATGGTAGTTTCTGGTGATATTCGCCAAGCTATTTCATTTTGCGACTCTAGACCGGCGCCACTGTCTAATACAGTAAAAGCTGGATTGGTACAGGCAATTAACAAACGACCTGATGAAGAAGTGCAAGTGGCTATGGATGCTGCCGTCATGAGAGAAATGCCAAAAGTTGAAGGTTGGACATCATTCTTAGCTGTATTTGGTAACGTTGCAGTTCTTGCCGGTCTTCTTGGAACAATCATTGGTATGATTGGATCATTTAAGGCGGTTGCGGAAGCTGATCCAGCGACCAAAGCTATGGAATTATCTAAAGGTATTTCGCACGCATTAAATTGTACTGCGTTCGGTCTTTTAGTTTCTATTACTTGTATCGTTGCATACGGTCTTTTTCAGCACAGAATTCAAAAGGCTGAAAATGATGTTGTCGAAACATCAATGAGCTTATTGAATCTTGTTGTAGCAAATCGCGACAAAATTAGAGACTAATCGTTAATAAAGGAAGAGTGAGCTATGGCACATATAGAAACCGGTGGCTCCGGTGGACGCCGTAAAAATATCGAGCTGAATCTAGTTCCCGTCATCGATTTGATGTCGGTCTTGATTACCTTCCTGCTGATCACGGCAGTATGGACTCAGGTATCAATGATTCAGATTGGCTCATCGATTTACGGTAAAAAGAGTGAAGATCAGCCAGCTCCTGTTCCACCACCAAAATTTGAGTTAGCTTTAAGACTTGATGTCAAGCCAATGGGTTACGTACTTACAGTAGGAAAACAGGTAATTTCATTGCCGAATACTGCTGAAGGTGCGTTTGATGATGCTGGCTTATTGGCTCAACTTCAAAGAGTTAAAGAACTTTATCCAGACAAACAAGATGCTGTGATTGCAGTTGCAGATGAGATGCCATACGAAAATCTCATCAAAGCAATGGATAACGTGCTGACTGCAGGGTTTGGAACTATTTCAGTAGCGACGGGAGCGCCTAATTAATTATGGCAATTTTTAAACCGGGTCAAAGACATCGCTATCACAATATTTTAAGTAAGCGTAAAGGCAAGCGAGATCCTACCGTTGTTTTGTCTCTAACAGCAATGGTAGATATGTTCACGGTTCTCGTGATCTTCTTGCTCCAGAACTACAACGCGACTGGAGAGATTCTTTATATTCCAAAAGAAGTTACCTTGCCGAAGGCAAGTAGCGTTAAGGAGCTCAAGCCTGCAGTTGTTGTGACTATATCAAGCAGCGAAGTTTTAGTGGATAGAACTCCAGTGGCTACAATTGACCAAGTAAAGACTCAAGAAGATTGGTTGATCCCAGGCCTTCAAGAAGAAGTTAAAAAAGCTATTGGTGTTGCCAAGGCAGAATATCAAAACAAACTTCAGACTAAGATTAAAAATGTCATAGAAAAAGATGCAAAAACTGACGATCAAACTTGGAACAAAGTTACAATCCAAGCAGATAAAGGCGTAGATTTCTTAACTGTTAAAAAGATCATGTACACAGTGACTGAGTCTGGCGCTGGCGAAATTAACTTTGCGGTGACAAAGATCGAAAGTGAATCTACAACCAACTAATGAAACTTAAGAACATTATCTATACAGTTCTGATAGCACTTCTATTTGTAGAAGTGCTAATTGTTTTTCCTCGTATTATTGAACAAGAAGAGGAACAAGCCAAAGCCGAAGTGCAAAAAAATGAAAGCCAACCCATCAAAAGTGAAAATGATCAGAAGATGGAAGGAATTCATCTTGTAGAGAGCCAGGCGGGAGCGAGAGATTGGGAGCTTTTTGCAGAGCAAGCAGAAGGGTCGCAAAGTTCAGGAGCTTGGACGCTCAAAAAAGTAAAAGTTCAGTTCTATTCAAATAACATTATTGAATTCATAGTTTCTGGAGATGCCGGAAATATTGAGGGTGAGAGTCGCAACCTGAATATCAAAGGCAATGTCTCCATAACATCAGCAAATGGCTATAGCTTTAAGACTCCGGCAATTGCTTACACCTCTCAACGCAGATTGATTACAAGCCCAGGGCCAGTATTAATGAAGGGACCACCTGACAAACTTTCAACTGGAATTGAGCTTAAGGGTACTGGCTTAAAAGTTTGGGTAGACTCTACACTAATGGAAATTGCAGGGCCAGTTTCAGCAACTCGCAAGATGAGTGATGGCAAGTTATTCACAGTGAGTTCTGGAGTGGCAAAAGTCAGTGGTAAGAATCAAGAAATTGCATTTGATGGGCAAGTTGGAATTCAATACGACAACGTAAAGATAAACGGTCCTGAGGCTTCCTTCAAATACTCGGCAGATAATATTTTAAGTTCGATCATCATGAAAAGTGGTGTTCAGTTTATGGATCAAGATAAATCAGCTCAGGCTAATGAGATGATTTTTGATTTGATCAAAAATAAGCTGAACTTCAAGGGCCAGCCTAAGGTCCAACAGGGAGAAGATGAATTATCTGGAGAAGAAATCGTTTTTCTGGACGGCGGCAAAAAGGTAAAGGTTGAAAGAGTCAGAGCTCGAGTAGATAATAAAAACAAATGAGCTTATTGACGATCAAAGAAATTTCAAAATCTTTTAAGAAGCGACAAGTTGTAAACGGCGCCTCTTTTTCTGTAGAGTCAGGTCAAGTTGTTGGTTTGTTGGGCCCAAATGGAGCTGGTAAGACAACATCTTTCTATATGGTTGTCGGTATTATTCAGCCTGACAGCGGAGAAATAAAACTTGATGACAAAGAGATAACCAAAGATCCCATGTATCGTCGAGCACGGGTGGGGCTGAGCTATCTCGCTCAAGAACCATCCATTTTTAGAAAGCTAACAGTTGAAGAAAATATTTTAGTGGCTCTTGAAGCTCACGGTCTTTCGGGGGCAGAGAGAGCTGAGAGACTCGAGCAACTTATTGCAGATTTCCGTATTGGTCATATTCGTGAGAGTTATGGCTATGCTTTGTCTGGTGGTGAGCGCCGCCGTGTTGAGATTGCTCGGGCCCTTGCGGGATCTCCCAAATTTTTACTCCTAGATGAGCCCTTTGCAGGTATCGATCCCATCGCAGTTGCTGATATTCAAAATATCATCCGCGACCTCAAGGACAAAGGTATAGGAGTTTTGATCACTGACCACAACGTTCGTGAGACTTTAGGCATTTGCGATTATGCTTATATACTCAAGGATGGTAAAATCCAAGTGAGCGGAACTGCAGGAGAAATTACTGAATCTGAAGTTGCTCGTAAGTTCTATTTAGGCGAAAACTTCAAAATGTAAGAGGGATTAAGAATCGATGGCAATGAAACAAGTCATGAAATTATCTCAGAATCTAGTGATCACGCCGCAATTGCAGCAGGCGATCAAGCTGTTGCAAATGACACGGATGGAGCTAGAAACTGCAGTACGTTCTGAACTTGAAGAAAATCCTATACTAGAAGAAGCCGAGATTCTCGCTCAAGAAGATTTAGAGAGAACAAAGGCAGCTGCAGAACAGACAGAAAGCGAAGCGGGAGCTGGAGATAGCAGTACTCAAGATCCACAAAAACAAGATGAGTTTGAGTGGGAAACGTATTTTGAGGCAAATCAAAAGCCGCCTCAACAGTCTCGCGACGGCAATGAAGAGATTATGAATTATGAAAACATAATTTCTGCAGGTACTTCTTTGCACGATCACTTGGCGTGGCAAGTAAAAATGAATGGTTTTAGCGAAGAAGAAGAGATTGCTGCTGAAGTTCTGATAAGTGCTATCGATGAAGATGGATATTTAAAAGTTCCAATGGCAGATCTTGCTGCCGAAGAGGGTGTAGATGTTGAGTTGCTTGAAGATACACTCACTTTGATTCATGAGTTTGATCCTCCAGGAGTTGGAGCTCGTGATCTCAAGGAATGTTTGTTAATTCAGGCCAAACATTTAGAAGAAGATACTAACGATATTGTTAATCTCATTAATAACCATCTCAAAGATCTCGAGAAGAAGAATTACGATGCCATTGCTAAAGCAATGAACAAAGATCTCGAAGATGTGGTTGAAATGTGTAAGATCATTTACGGCATGGATCCAAAGCCAGGGCGAGCTTACATGCCCAATGACACTCACTATGTTAGCCCTGATGTCTATGTTTACAAAGTTGGGGATGATTTTGTGGTGTCTCTCAATGAAGATGGTTTGCCACGTTTAAAAATTTCTAATTTTTACAAAAACATGCTGAAGTCATCAAAGAGTGATGGTGATAAAACTCAAGATTATATTCAAGACAAGCTTCGTTCAGCAGTATGGTTAATCAAATCCATTCACCAGCGACAAAGAACTATTTATAAAGTCACTGAGAGTATCGTTAAGCAGCAACGAGAGTTCTTTGAAAAGGGAACGGCCTTTATGAAGCCAATGGTACTTCGTGATGTTGCCAATGATATCGGCATGCATGAATCCACAGTGTCTCGCGTAACTACCGGTAAATATGTTCATACTCCACAAGGTATTTACGAGCTCAAGTACTTCTTCAACTCAGGTATCAATAGCTCTGACGGTGGTGATGCTTTAGCGAGTGAATCGGTAAAACTTAAAATCAGAGATCTTGTCGCCAAGGAAGACCCCAAAAATCCATTATCTGATCAAAAACTCGTTGAATTACTCAAAGCAGAGGGAATTTCAATAGCGCGCAGAACAGTGGCAAAGTATCGTGATATTCTAAAAATTCTTCCATCTTCACAGCGTAAAAAGTTTTTCTAGAAGAAGAGAGACCCGATGGATTTAAAAAAGCTCATTCGCGATGTTCCAGATTTTCCTCAACCAGGTGTTTTATTTAGAGATATGAGCCCTCTTTTAAAGAGTCCAGAGGCTTTATCTTTTGTGTCTACAGAGTTGGTGAAACCTTTTGATCTCAGCAAAGTGGATTATTTTGCTGGAATCGAGTCTCGGGGTTTTATTCTAGCAGCACATTTGGCGGCCACTCATCGCAAGGGTTTTTTACCTATTCGCAAAGCTGGAAAACTTCCACCTCCAACAGAGCGAGTAAGTTATGATTTAGAATATGGTCAGGCTACGATCGAACTGCCTTATGGTTCTGGTAGAGTTGTGATCGTAGACGACGTTTTAGCGACAGGAGGCACCTTGGCAGCAGGGATAGAGCTTGCTCAAAAAGCAGGATACTCTGTAGAGCAAGTTGCCGTGCTTGTGAACCTCACTTTTCTCAATTCTATGACTTTTAAGGGTCAACCAATCCGTTCTCTGATTCAATATTAGGCGATTTCTCTCTTTGAGGCGGCTCTCAGTAAATTTTTATTTAAGAGAGGTTTTTTAGCTTATTTCTCTTTTTTTGCCTCCGATAAGTCTTTTACCAAAGTCCAGTAAGACGAAGATCTGCTGGGCCAACCAAAGGGAGAGCAAATGAAGAATAACTATACCTTTAAGCACATCGACCCCTCTCAATCACTTGTGGAGTACACGGAGGACTTGTTGCAGTCCATTGGGCGATTCCTGCTTAGAGATGGCCAAGGGCAAATTTACTACTCGAAATTTAAAGGTGAATTCACGGTAGAGATTTCCGTAAATACAAAAGAAAAATACTTTAAAGCTTCACACTCTTCTGATGACCCTTATGCGGCAGTGGACTCAGCTATTGCTAAACTAGAAAAGCAGTTTATTAAGAATCGTAAGGTCCTTAAAAATCATAAGAAACATGAGCTTTCAAATGAGGGCTATTTAGAGAGTCTAAATGGGCAGTTTGAGTGGAACTATCGCCACTACCGTAAAGCTGCATAATCTATAGCAATATATTCATTTTAAAAGGGCCTTTTGGGGCCCTTTTTTCTTTGACCCACCCCCCTGTTTTTGTTAACTTCCGCGCTTACGCAATCCAATCCATAATGTTTTAATGACGAGGACAAAAACTGTGAAAAATTACCTATTTACAAGTGAATCTGTCTCAGAAGGACATCCCGATAAAATGGCTGACCAAATTTCTGATGGGATTTTGGACGCTATTTTAGCGCAAGACCCAAAGGGAAGAGTCGCTTGCGAAACGCTTTTGACTACTGGTTTGATTGTTGTTGCTGGAGAGATCACCACTACAGCTAAAGTGAACTTTAGTGAAGTGGCTCGCCAAGTTGTAAAGAACATTGGTTATGACCACTCCGATAAAGGATTTGATTATAAAACCTGTGGTGTCACTGTCGCTATCGGACAGCAGTCGCCAGATATCGCGATGGGAGTCAAAGACACTCTCTCTGACGATCAGGGCGCTGGGGATCAGGGTTTGATGTTTGGTTATGCTGTAAACGAAACTCCTGAGTTGATGCCTCTTTCAATTGCCATGTCTCACAAGCTTGTGAAGGACTTAGCGAGTTTACGTAAAGCTGAAAAGGTTAAGTGGTTGCGCCCGGATGCAAAATCACAAGTTACAGTTCAGTACGAAAATGGCCTTGCAAAGCGTATTGATGCGGTGGTGATTTCGACGCAGCATTCTGAAGATGTTTCTCAGGCGCAAATTAAAGAGTTCATCATGGAGGAGTTGATTAAAAAATCAATTCCAACGGAATGGTTAGATAATAAAACTAAATATTTTATCAATCCGACTGGCCGTTTTGTGACTGGTGGCCCGATGGGTGACGCTGGCTTAACAGGCCGTAAGATTATTGTTGATACTTATGGTGGTCACGGTGCTCATGGCGGAGGAGCTTTCTCTGGTAAAGACCCTTCAAAGGTGGATAGATCTGCTGCCTATGCTGCACGTCACATTGCTAAAAATATTGTAGGTGCTGGCTTGGCAGATAAATGCCTTGTGCAAGTAGCTTACGCAATTGGCGTGGCAGAGCCAGTTTCAATTACGGTCAATGATTATGGAACTTCTAAGTTTGGTTCTGAAGCTCTAGAGGCAGCAGTTAGAAAGACTTTTGATCTTCGCCCAGCGCGTATTTTAAAAGATTATGACTTGCTACGTCCTATTTACTCCAAAACAGCTGCTTACGGGCATTTTGGTAGAAATGAAGAGTCGTTTACTTGGGAAAAACTCAATAAAGTTGAAGAACTCAAAGCCGCAGTTAAATCTCTCGTCTAAAAATAAACGCAGAGGGTTATCAGTAGCGACCCTCTGCACACATCTGCATAATAGGCACAATGGATCAAAAATACATACGTAACTTCTCGATTATTGCCCACATTGACCACGGTAAATCTACATTGGCTGATGGTCTTTTACACGTCACTGGTGCTTTGTCTGAACGTGAACACGAAGATCAGTTTTTAGATAACATGGACATCGAAAAAGAACGTGGAATTACCATTAAGGCGCAGACAGTATGTCTTAACTACAAAGCAAAAGATGGCAATCAGTACCAAATTAACCTTATCGATACTCCCGGCCACGTAGATTTTTCTTATGAAGTCTCTCGCTCTCTGGCTGCGTGTGAGGGGGCGATATTGGTTGTGGATGCAGCCCAAGGTGTTGAGGCCCAAACTCTAGCGAATGTGTATTTGGCTATGGAAAATGATTTAGAAATCATTCCAGTGCTAAATAAAATTGATTTGCCAAACGCAGACCCAGAAGGGGTGCGCAAACAGATTGAGGAAACAGTCGGACTCAATTGTGAGGGCATCGTGCATGCTTCAGCAAAAGAGCGATTAGGAATTTCAGATATTCTTGAAGCCATTGTACAAAAAGTACCGCCACCAAATGGCAATCGTGCAGGCGCTTTACAGGCGCTTATCTTTGACTCATGGTTTGACTCGTACCAAGGCGTTGTTGTTTTGGTTCGTGTTAAAGAGGGAGTCATTAAAAAGGGTGAGAAGATTAAATTCATGGCCACGGATCGTGACTATGAAGTTTTAAAGTTAGGTAAATATGCTCCTTTTCCAGTTAATGTCGATACTTTAGAGGCTGGAGAAGTAGGTTTTATGATTTGCGGAATTAAAGATATTCGTGACGTCGAAGTCGGCGACACGGTTACTAATTCCAAAAATCCAGCCCCATCACCGCTTCCAGGTTTTAAGAAAATTAAGCCCATGGTATTTGCTGGAATATTTCCTATCGTAGCATCAGAATACGAGAGTCTTCGAGATGCATTAGATAAGTTACGCTTGAATGATTCTTCTCTGACGTATGAAGTTGAAAAATCTGCAGCTCTTGGCTTTGGTTATCGTTGCGGCTTCTTAGGCTTGTTGCACATGGAAATCGTACAAGAGCGTTTAGAGCGAGAGTTCAATTTAGATCTGATCACAACAGCTCCAACTGTTGTTTATCGTCTCACAACTTCAGAAGGTAATATTGTGATGTTAGACAATCCATCACAAATGCCAGATGAAACTAAAATTCTCAAGATGGAAGAACCCTACGTAAAGGTGGTCTTGCATACACCAACAGAATACATTGGTGGTTTGCTTAAGCTCTGTGAAGACAAGCGTGGAATTCAACAGCGCATGGACTACGTCACCGAGAAAAAGGTAATTATTGAATACAAACTGCCAATGAACGAAATGGTGATGGACTTTTACGATCGTCTGAAGTCGATCTCAAAAGGTTATGCTTCGATGGAATATGAGTTTCTCAATTTTGAAGAGTCTGACCTAGTTAAATTGGATATTTTGCTAAATGGTGATCCTATCGATGCCTTGTCGTTAATCGTTCATAGATCTAAAGCTCAAGCTCGTGGTCGTTCGTTAACTGAGAAAATGAAAGAGCTGATTCCACGACAGCAGTATCAAGTTGCAATTCAGGCAGCTATTGGCTCCAAGATTGTCGCTCGTGAAACTCTGGGGGCTTTAAGAAAAGACGTGACTGCTAAGTGTTACGGTGGTGACATATCACGTAAGCGTAAACTTCTTGAAAGACAAAAAGAAGGTAAAAAGCGCATGAAGCAAATTGGAACAATTGATGTTCCTCAGGAAGCCTTTTTAGCGATATTAAAGGTTGAGGACTAAAAAAGAGAGTCTACTATGAGCGAAAAAAATAAAGGTGGATGGAACTGGCGAGAAAAGCACTTTTGGACTGAAGGTTGGGGTTCTCTGGCTCTGGCTGTCTTTATTGCTCTTTTTATAAGATGGGGTTTTGTTGAAGCATATGTAATCCCATCTGGCTCCATGTTGCCTTCACTTTTAGTTCATGATCACATTTTTGTTAATAAACTTACTTATGGGGTTCGTGTTCCCTTCAGTGAAAAATGGTTATTTAAGTTTAATGAGCCCAAGGTGGGTGAAGTTATTGTCTTTAAGTATCCAAAAGATATGAGTACTTTCTTTATCAAGCGCATTGTTGCCGATGCAGGGGATAAAGTTTTTTATGAAAATGGAACCTTGTTCATCAATGATAAGGCTGTTGATAGAAGTGCTCCTGAGGCGGGCGGAGACTTTAATTGGTTGCGTGACGAAGATTTTAAGCGCGATGGCAACTTTAGCGATAGCAAAGATAATTACGTTCATTTCGTAGAAAGTTCTGGCGAAGTTAAGCATAGCACCCTTGTAAGACGTGGTGATCTTTACGAAACTTTTGGCCCCGTTACAGTTCCAGACGGACATCTGTTTGTGATGGGTGATAATCGCAATAATTCGAGTGATAGTCGTAGTTGGGGCTTTTTGCCAAAAGAAAATATTCTAGGTCGGGCAATGTTTGTGTGGTTGTCTTGTGAGGAAACAATACCAATGTTGCCTTTCTTGTGCAATCCGCTCACTTTACGCTGGAGCCGCTTCTTTCACTCAGTTCATTAAGGAATTTGAATGAGCGACAAAGATTCTAAGAATCTACAGGGGACATGGGTGCAAGCACTCGTGTCTTTTTTATTTCCGATATTTCTAGTGCTTTCTTTGCGATGGGCTCTCGCTGAGCCATTTATTATCCCCTCGGAATCCATGTTGCCAAACTTACTAGTGAACGATCAAATCCTTGTAAAAAAATTCTCCTACGGAATTAAACTGCCATTTACTCAAACTTTCTTGTGGCAATGGAGTTCTCCTCAAAGGGGAGATATTATTGTCTTTCGTTATCCTGAAAATCCTCAAGTGTTTTATGTTAAACGCGTGGTTGGAGTTCCCGGAGATGAAATTAAAGTCAAAGACGGAAGAGTTACTTTAAATGGCGCCACAGTGAAGCTAGAGATTGATGAGCTGGAACCGCGAGATTCCGATGAGTACTTTCGATTTCGCGAGAATCAATATGTAGTGCGCTTTCAGAATCGAGAAGCCGAAAGTGAGTACCTAGATGAAAAGTTTTTGGTCCCAGAGGGAAAATACTTTGTCTTAGGAGATAATCGTCATCACTCTGCAGACAGCCGAGTTTGGGGATTTGTCGATAGGAATCTTTTAGTGGGTGAAGCTTGGTTTGTTTGGATGTCCTGTGATCAGACACTACAAAGTATTAAGTTTCTCTGTGATCCAACCAAAATTCGTAACGAGCGTCTTTTTAAAAGACTCGACATTCCTTAAAGCATTTTCTAGACTGATTTAGTGAAAAGAACTTGGGGAGAATATTTAGCGACAATCGTAGTTGCCATTGGCCTAGCACTGCTAGTTCGCACTTTTTTAATCACTGCTTACAAGATTCCCACAGGTTCCATGCGTCCCACGCTTTTGCCTGGAGACTTCATTTTTGTTAATCGTCTTGCTTATTCTTTTGGTTCAAATCTTGAGCGTGGAGATTTGGTTGCTCTCTCTGGAATTCAAAGCTCACCAGTAAGTTATATTAAGAGAGTTATAGGTCTTCCTGGTGATAGAATTGAGATTAAGGGGAATATACTCTACTTAAACGATGAAGCTGCTATCTATACTGAAGTTTCTGACGAAGAGTCGCAGAATCCCAATCCTAATGTTTTTAAAGCATATGAAGAAAAGTTTGAATTTGGCTCTCATAGGATTTTAATTAGCAAAGAGTCGGGGCTTGGTGATTTTGGCCCCGTTGTTGTTCCTCCTGGAGAGCTTTTTTTAATGGGTGATAATCGTGATACAAGTGAAGATTCACGATTTTGGGGGACTATTCCTCAAAACTTAGTTTTTGGGAGAGTTTCGGTGATTTGGCTCTCTTTAGATCCACAATTTAATGCTGAGCGTGGTAGGACTCGCTTGCGCTGGGAGAGAATCTTAACAGAGCCCCAATAAATTGCGCGCTGCCCAAGTTTGACAGGTCCTTTTCCTTACCTCTAGACTTTAATTCTAGATGTTCAATAAAAAATCTAGAACCCACTTTATCGATTTTCAAAACTGGTCACCAGATCTCCTGCAAAATTTTTTTAAAATAGTAGATGATCTAGAACTTTTACCGAAGCCTACACGCGAGGGAGCCACTGGGGCTCTTCTTTTTTTTGAACCCTCTACACGTACTAGAATCAGCTATGAAACAGCCATGTGGAGAGAGGGGATGGGGCCCTTACTTCTGGATAGTGTGACTGGAACTTCTCTAGAAAAAGGAGAAACTCTAGAAGATACCATCTACAACGTTGCGGCCATGGAACCAGAGGTATTAGTTGTCAGAGCTGGTGATGAAGTTGATTTCAAAGATCTATCAGAAAAAATCAACATTCCCATTTTGTGTGCAGGATGGGGTAAACAATCTCATCCTAGCCAGGCACTTTTAGATTTGTACACGTTACGTCAGCATTTTGGAAGATTGCAGGGGTTAAAACTTTTAGTTGTGGGAGATGTTGTTCATTCGCGAGTTGTTAGTTCTCTGCTGACTCTCATTGAAAAAACTCAAATCGAAGTTGCTTTTGCAGCCCCCAAAGAGTTTTTACCACCACATAGTAGCATTAAGACTTTTCACTCTCTGAGTGAGGGATTGCAGTGGTCTGAGGCTGCGATGTTTTTACGAGTTCAGCTTGAGCGTCATCAGCAGCATTTTGATAAAGAGTTATTTATAAAAAACTTTGCATGGGATGATGAAAAACATTTTAAAATTCTAGGAGATCGAAAAGTGATACTCCATCCTGGTCCGGTCAATTATGGCGTGGAGCTGTCCGCTAAAGCGGCTCGAAGTTCTCAGTCTTTGATTTTACAGCAAGTAACTAACGGTGTGAAAGTTAGAAGAGCACTTCTCAAATATGCGAGGGGATTAATTTGAAAAAAGCATGGTTGATTTTAGATTCTGGAGAAGTGTTTTGCGGTCAATGGCATGGTGGACAGGATCGCTATGGTGAAGTTGTTTTTAATACCACTCACTCTGGTTATCAAGAGGTTGCAACAGATCCTTCATACAGTCATCAAATCGTTGTGATGACTGCGCCGATGCAGGGCAATTACGGAGTTTCAGATCTCGCTAGCGAGAGCCGACGTTTGTGGCTTGAGGGATTTGTGTGTTTGCAAGTACAAAACTCGCAGCGAGATGCTGCGTGGTTACAGTATTTAACGGCTCAAGGAATACCAGTGATGAGTGGTGTGGATACACGACAAATCACTAAAAGACTTCGCTCTGGTGGAACTACTTGGGGGGCCTTGGTTCAGGCGGAACAAGAACTGCAAGCGCGAGAGAAGGCAGCAAAATTACTATCAAACAAAACGGCTCTCCCAAAAGATTGGGTCTTTGAAGCTTCTCGCAAAGAAGTTGAGAAAATAACTGGTGACCACATGGCTGGTCCACGTATTGCTGTGCTAGATTTTGGGGCAAAAGAGAACATACTGCGCGAATTAAAGCACTTTTCAAGAGAGTTAATTGTGTTTTCGTCGCGAGCTACTGCAAAACAGATTTTAGATTTTAATCCAGATGGTCTTATGCTTACCAATGGCCCCGGTGATCCATCAGATGTTGAAGAGGCGCAGGAGACTGTTCGGGAGCTAGTTGGCAAATTACCTATCTTTGGTATTTGCATGGGACATCAAATTCTTTCTTTAGCTCTAGGCGCTAAGACTTACAAGATGAAGTTTGGACATCGAGGAGCCAATCATCCTATACAAGACACTCTGTTACAGCGTACTTATGTAACCAGTCAGAATCATGGTTACGCAGTTGATGCCAACTCATTACCAGCTAGCGTTAAAATCACTCAAATCAATTTAAATGATAACACCGTCGCTGGTTTTTATAGTGAAAAATTAAAAGTTTTGGGCATACAATATCATCCTGAGTCTTGTCCTGGTCCCCATGAAGCCAGAGATCTTTTTTTAAAGTTTAGAGAGATGATGTTATGACATTTACAAATATTGAATATTCTGAGTACGAACAACTTTCTGAAAAAATTCTAAAACATTTTGTAGAAGGTCAGTTTCGTGATGAGCTTTTGATGGCTAAAAAAGAATTTTTCGAAAACTCTGGTACTTTGGATGAACATTCAGATCATTTTGAGGCCAGAATGTCACAGTTTTATGACTGGTATTTTCTGACGAGAGAACTCAAGGGATATGGCAAAACTCCTCTAGAATCCAGTTATTTAGAGCGGGAGTTGCGATTCTCTGAAAGAGAGAATGAACTTCTGGAGAGCTTTAAAAAGTTTAGACATTCTTTGTTTGAATTCATAAAAATTAAAGGCACGGATATTTACATCAAAGATCTGCTGCGAAATGAAAAAATTGTCGTCAAGCAATGTCCATGGATTTATGGTTTTGATCCTGATGAAGTTTTTGAAGCGCGACTCATTCCTTCTGGAGACTCGTGGATTTTCACAAAAGGTTTTTGTTTTCATCCAGAGAGTGCCAAAAAATTTATTCTAAGTGAAGTCAAAAGGCATCGCAAAGATCCTGATTTGGATCCCGATGTGATGATGTTGCGACTTATTAAGATGCGATACAAGTTTGAACAATACAAACACGTCAAACCTGAAATGATATACACCAATGAGTCTAAATTGGGATTATAGATAGGAGATAAAATGCCTCGCAAAGCAGAACTGAAAAAAGTGTTAATTATCGGTTCTGGGCCGATTGTAATTGGCCAAGCTTGTGAATTTGATTATTCGGGTACACAGGCATGTAAGGCATTGATGAAAGAGGGTCTCGAAGTAGTATTGGTAAACTCCAATCCTGCGACTATCATGACGGACCCTGAAATTGCCACAAGAGTTTATGTTGAACCACTGACAGTTCCATTTCTCGAAAAGATAATAGAAACAGAAAGGCCGCAAGCTGTTATTCCTACATTAGGAGGACAGACTGCTCTCAACGCAGCTTTACAGTTGGCAGAAGCTGGGGTGCTCAGCAAATACAATGTGCAACTTCTCGGCGCAACTCCAGAGGTTATTAAGGCTGGAGAAGATCGCGAAATATTTCGGGGAATTTTAGATAAGATAGGTGCCAAATACCCGAAGAGTTTTTTAGTTCGTACCTATGAGCAAGGCTTACAGGCTGGCGATGATTTGGGTTTTCCTATTATTTTAAGACCTAACTATACTCTTGGTGGTGGAGGTGGGGGAATTGCCTACTCTCTGGAAGAGTATCAAAGAATGCTTGTACAGGCGTTGCATGAAAGTCCAACATCAGAGGTTCTGGTAGAAGCCAGTATTTTAGGCTGGAAAGAATTTGAACTAGAGGTCATGCGTGATCACAAAGGTACCATGGTCGTAGTTTGCTCCATTGAAAACTTTGACCCGTGTGGTGTACATACTGGTGACAGTATCACTGTAGCTCCTCAGCAGACGCTAAGTGATATCGAATATCAAGCTATGCGAGATGAGGCTTTTAAAATTATTCAAGAAGTTGGTATTCAAACTGGTGGAGCCAATATTCAGTTTGCAGTTCATCCTCTTAGCGGTGAACGAGTTGTCATCGAAATGAATCCAAGAGTGAGCCGCTCCTCTGCATTGGCAAGTAAAGCCACTGGCTTTCCAATCGCTAAAATTGCAGCTTTACTAGCAGTTGGCTATTCAATGGATGAGCTAAAAAATGACATCACAAAAGTGACTCCTTCATGTTACGAGCCAGCTTTAGATTATGTAGTTACCAAAATCCCTCGCTTTGCTTTTGAAAAATTTCCTGGAGCTAAAGATCTTCTGACAACCCAAATGAAATCTGTGGGTGAGGTCATGGGGATCGGACGTACCTTGCAAGAATCTTTTATGAAGGCTTTAGCAAGTTTAGAGAGTCATCCTGAAGCAATTCCAGATATTATTTGTAATCCCGATAAAGTTGCCTATCCCAACTCCCAAAGAGTCTGGCATCTCATTCAAGCGTTGCGAGATGGGATGAGTTTGGAAACTCTCAATGAGTTAACCGCTATACATCCTTATTTCTTAGAGCAACTTCAAGGTATTGTACAATTTGAACAGCAATTAAAGATCGCAAAGTCATTAGAGCCAGAGTTGTTGTTACAGGCAAAACGTTTTGGTTTTACCGATGCGCGCATTGGAAAGATTTTAGGCAAATCAGAAACTGCAATTCGAGAATTGCGACATCAGTGGAATGTACGCCCAAAATACACGCAAGTAGATACTTGTGCGGGAGAGTTTGAGTCCTTTACTCCTTACTTTTATTCAAGTTATTGGTCTGCAGAAAATGAAGCAAAACCCAATCCTGAAAGTATTGCTGTGATAGGTAGTGGCCCCAACAGAATTGGCCAGGGTATTGAATTTGATTACTCCTGTGTTCGTGGTGTGAAGGCTCTGCAAAAGCAAAAAATACCTGTGGTAATGATTAACTCTAATCCAGAGACTGTCTCGACTGATTATGACACTTCTGACTTTCTATTTTTTGAGCCGCTGACGTTTGAGCATGTCAGCGAAGTCATGGGCTTTATGCAAGTCCAAGGGTTTGTGGCTCAACTTGGAGGACAAACACCAATTGGTATCTCTCATCAACTTGTCGCTGATGGTTTCAATATTTTTGGTAGCAGTCTAGAGAGTATTGATTTGGCAGAAGATCGTTCTCTCTTTAGCAAGGTTTGTCTCGAGTTAGGTTTGCAAATTCCAAAATCAGCAATGGCGGGCAACTTGGCTCAAGCGCAAAAAGTGTGCGCTGAAATTGGCTTCCCCATCATTTGTAGACCTTCCTATGTTTTGGGTGGTCGACGTATGGAGGTTGTTGAGAATCCAGAAGAGTTGGAATCTTACTTTGCAAGACACGGAGATTTCATTACCCCAGAGAAGCCAGCGTTAATGGATCAATTCTTGGCTGGCGCTCTGGAGGTTGATGTTGATCTTGTGAGAGGTTTGGATTGGCTCGTAATTGGTGGAGTGATGGAGCATATCGAAGCTGCAGGAGTTCACTCTGGTGACAGCATGGGAGTCTTGCCTCCACAGCGCCTAAAGCCCGAGACAGAAAAACTTATTGAAGAATTAAGCTCAAAGCTGGCTCATCGTATGAACGTCTTGGGTCATTTGAATTTGCAACTCGCAGTCAAAAATGATGTTGTCTACGTGTTAGAGGCCAATCCACGCAGCTCTAGGAGCGTTCCTTTTATTGCTAAAGCAACAGGTATTCCACTAATTGATCTTGGTATCTTAGCAATGCTCAAAAAAACAAAGGCTCATCTCCCTCCCTTGCCCAAAACTTGGCATCCGCAGGGGCGAGTGGCTGTTAAAGGTGTTGTGTTTCCATTCCGTAAGTTTTCTGAGGCAGATTCTATTTTAGGACCAGAGATGAAGTCTACAGGCGAGTCGATGGGGCAAGGTAAAGATTATTCTGAAGCACTCATGAAAGCGTTTATTTCGAGTCATGTTCGTTTGCCCCATGGTGGAGAAGTTTTTCTGTCATTAAGAGAAAAAGACAAAGAACCTTTATTGCCTCTAGTTAGAGAATTATCAAAAATTGGTTTTAGGATTTCAGCAACTACTGGTACTGCAAAGTTTTTAAATGAAAATGGTATTGATTGTCTTTCTTTGCGAAAAGTACATGAGGGGCGTCCTCACTGTGTTGATCATATTCGCAGTGGTCAGGTCAACTTTGTGATTAATACAACAACAGGCAGAAGATCCATCGAGGCCAGTTTTGATATTCGTCGTGCATGCACTGACTTTGCTATTCCATGTGTGACAGAGAGTGACGCTGCTGAGGCTTTTGTTTTAGCTTTGAGAAAGAGTCAGTCTGGTGGATATGGGGTCCAGGCTTTGGAGCGTTTGTCTTGAAATTAGTTATTATAATTTTTACGGCATTTTTTAAGCTCAATATAGCCCAAGCAGAAATCAGGCTAGGAGTTATTCCAGGAGGGCACCCTGAAAATTTAAGGTTGCAGGCAAGAGAGCTAGCAACTTTATTGCAGGAAAAACTAAATGAACCTGTGACAATAGTTGTGTCCAAGGATTACGGGAGTCTGCGTGTGGCGTTTATAGCTAAAAAAGTCGACTTTGCTTTTTTTAGCCCTCAAGTTTGGGTGCAAACGGATAATGAAATCAAAACAAAGGTGCTACTCAAAAAAGTCTGGAAAGAACCTTTTTATTACTCAGCGCTAATTTCTAAAGAAAGAAGTCAAATACGCAAGCTTAGTGATATCAAAAGTGTCACAAAATTTGTCTTTGTGGATAGGAACTCAACCTCCGGTTATTTGTATCCTCAAGCGATGTTGAGTCGTCTCAAAAAGAATCCGCAAGAAAAGAATCTGATTTTTGCAGGTTCTCACGCTAAAGCCATAGAGTTGCTAGAATCTGATAAAGCCGAGGTAGCTGCTGTTTTTTCTGATGACAGCAAAGGAAACTCTGGAGCTTGGACACAATTTTCAAAGAATTCTACAGGCTATCGAGTCTTGTGGATCAGTGAGCCTATTCCAACAGATCCTTTTTGTGTGCGGGATGAGTTCTACGAGAAAAATCCTAAGATGGTGCATCGTTTGATGTACGCTCTCATTGAAATTATGGAGACTAAAGAAGGGCAAAATAAATTCAACGAAATATTAGGATCTGCACAGTTAGTTCCAGCAACAAATAGTCATTATCAATCTGTGAAGCAAGTTTTAGCAGATAGTGAGCTTGCAACCTCTAAATAAAGTGATAGCATCTTCCATATGAATGCTCTGGAAGTTAAAGGTTTACATAAAAGCTTTGCCGTTGGGCTATTTCAAAAAGACGTCAAAATCTTAACGGATGTTTCATTCGCTTTAAAAGAAGGCCGCACCACTGGTTTTGTTGGTGTCAATGGATCTGGCAAGACGACTTCGATTAAATGTATTTTAGATTTTGTTAAGCCCGACAAAGGAGATATTTCCTTTTGGGGGCAAAAGTTTTGTGATCTCGACAGAAGCCAGTTAGGATATCTTCCAGAAAGACCTTATCTCTATGAATTCTTAACAGCAAAGGAGTTTTTAAAATTTCATTGGGATCTTTGTTTTGATGGCAGTAAGGATGGCTTTGAAAATGCCTGTGAAACTGTCTTAGCAGAGGTCAACTTAGCCCATGCCGCCAATAAAAAAATACGCAATTTCTCCAAGGGAATGTTGCAGCGAACGGGAATAGCACAGGCTATTTTGACAGGGCCTCGTCTTATCATTTTGGATGAACCTATGAGTGGTTTAGATCCAGACGGTAGAATTTTAGTAAAGACAATTCTCAAAAAGGAAAAAGGAAAAGGAACAACTTTGTTTTTCTCGAGCCACCTCCTCCAGGACATGGAAGAGCTATGTGATGATTTAGTCATCATAGATAAAGGGAAAATTAGATTTGTTGGCGACATGTCAGAATTTAAAAATCAAGCTCAGAGTCTTGAAGATGCTTTTCGAGAGCTCCGTCAAGGAGAAGTATCATGATTCGTTTTTGGGCTTTGGTTCGTACAAATTTGCGAGAATTATTGCGAGAAAAAGTATTTTTAGTGACTGCCTTCATCGCTGTTTTTCTCTTTCTTCTTAGTTTTCTTTTAGGGGCTTTAAGTTTTTCTGAGCAAAAGCGTATGATTGGTAACTTTGGCTTCCTTGGGGCTTTTTTATCTGCGGCGATGATGGCTAGCTATATTGGCAGTTATAGTTTATTTAAAGAAATCGAAAAACAGACAATTTTATTAACTCTTTCTAGATCTGTTTCAAGAGGCTTATTTTTAACTTCTAAATTCTTTGGTGCTTGGCTTTTTATAGGTATCCAAGTTTTTGCATTGTGCGGATTAGTAGGTTTGTTAATTGTAGATACAACCACTCAGGCTGGAAATGTTCTTAAGATTGCAGTTTCGATTTGGTTGCAGGCGGGATACCTTTTTGCCATGGGAATGCTCGGAGCACAACTAGTCAGACCACCTCTGGCATTTATTTGGAGTCTAACGGCTGGTTTGATTTCGTTTTGGTTGAGTGATCTGCAATTTTTTGCACAAAAGAGTAAAGTTGAGATCTTTGAAGTTCTTTCCAATTTAGCAACATATGTTTTTCCAAGATTTGATAAAAGCAACTGGAAGTCTTTTCACTTCGTAGAAGTTGGAATTAGTTTTGAAAGTGCTTCTCTAATGGTTTTGCATTTGTCTTTTTGGATTGCAGTTCTTTTGAGTTTGGCAATTCTGTTGTTTAGGAGAAGAGACCTTGTTTGATTTAGGTGAGCCATTTTGGTTAGTAGTTTTTTTTATTTTTGGTGCTCTTATGGGAAGCTTTGCCAATGTCATTATTTATCGGATGCCAAAGGGGCAGAGTATTGTTCTTCCTGGCAGTCACTGCCAGTCCTGTCAGAAACCAGTTCGGTGGTTTGATAACATTCCTATTTTTTCTTGGTTTATTCTTAAGGGAAAGTGTCGCCACTGCGGGGCTAAATATTCATTTCGTTATGTGCTGGTAGAATTGCTTACGGCTGGTCTATTTGCCTTAGCATTTCATTATTTTGGATTTACATGGAGTTTGCTCGAGGCGTTACTGTTTCTTTTCCCTATTGTTGTCTGCATCTTCATCGACTTTGATCATATGATTTTACCTGATGAGTTTACCTTATCAGGAATAGTAATTGGTCTGTTAGGAGCATGGCTCAATCCTAGCCGTGAATTTATGCCAGCCTTACTTGGAGTATTTTTTGGCGGTGGTTTTTTATGGGCACTCGCATATCTCTATTATGTCTTTACAAAAAATGAAGGCATGGGTGGCGGAGATATTAAGTTATTAGCATGGATTGGGGCCGTATTGGGGTGGGAAGCTATCCCGTTTGTAATTATGTCTTCGGCTATTACCGGAAGTATTGTTGGTCTTACCTTGGCGATAAGAAGTAGAGAAGGATTAAAGACAGCAATACCATTCGGTCCTTACCTAGCCCTTGGTGGAGTTCTCTATTTATTTGGTGGTCAAACCATTGGTGATTGGTATCTGCAGTTATTTTTTCCAAGTCTCAACTAGACCCCCCCTTTGACAATTTTCGTCCCTCTGCTGATACTTTAGTTAGACCAGTGTCTAAAGACGTTGGTCTTTAATATCGGTAAAATTGCAGGAAGCGACAACGGATGTTTTTTTCATCGAAGAAAGTTATCGGTATAGACATTGGATCAACTTCAATAAAAGTCATTGAAGTGGATTCGTCACGTAAAGGAGCAAACCTCCTTTCATTTGCTGTCGTACCCACTCCTCCCGGGGCCATCTATGGCGGAGAAATTCATGATATTGCTGCTATTGCCATGGCTCTTCAGGCTGCCATTACGGAGTTAAAAACAAAGCGAAAAAATGCAGCAACCGCGATGTGGGGAACTGCAGTTATTGTTAAGAAGATTCAAATGGCTAGAGTGGATCGAAAGCTACTTAGAGAACAAGTGAGATTTGAAGCAGAACAATACATTCCGTTTGATCTCAATAACGTCAGTTTAGCTCATCACGAACTTATGACCAATAACTCGCCAGAGACGATGGATGTTCTCTTGGTGGCAGCACAAAACGAATTGGTTTTACAGTACTCTCAGGTGATCGAAACTGCAGGCTTAAACTGTAGCATATTAGACGTGAGTGGTTTTGCATTAGCTAATTGTTTTGAACTCAACTATGGGAAGCGCCCCGAGACTGTAGGCATTCTCAATTTTGGAGCTTCTATTACAAACTTTGTCGTCATTCAAAATGGTGAAATTCTTTTTGCCCGAGACATCTTAGCTGGTGGCTCTAGCTACACCAACGAGATTCATAAAATTCTGGGAGTGACAGTTGAAGAAGCTGAGGCTTTAAAGCTTAGTGCATCGGCAGGCCGTGAAGTTCCAGACGAAGTGCACTCGATTTTAAGTCAAACCAATGAGGTTGTAGTAGAAGAAATTCGCAGTAGTTTAGACTTCTTAGCTGCTACTTCATCAGAGGTTTCGATACAAAAGTTCTATTTTACTGGTGGAGCAGCATTAACGCCTGGATTAATTGAAACAGCTTCTCGCGGATTGGGTTTGAGTTTTGAACCTCTTAATCCATTTGTAAACTTAAAAGCAAATCCCAAAAAATTCTCGCCTGGATATTTAGATCAAATCCACTATTTAATTCCTGTCTCTTTAGGGCTGGGGCTACGTGAAGTGGGGGATGCATGATTAAGGTTAATCTCGCTCCTTCCTTAGCAAAAGGTGGACTAGGTAGTGGTGTCTTCGGCAGTGATTCTGGTCTTTTTGTATCAGATGAAACGTTACGAAAAGAAGCAGCGAAAAGAATCTTAGTTATTCTTTTGGGTCCATTAGGATTATTTCTGTATGAACAGCAGATCATTCCTGAGAAGTTAGCGACTTTAGCTAGCGTTAGGCAGACGCATCAGAGTCTTGTGGCATTTAATGCTAGTGGTGCTGACATCGTTAAGCGAATCGAAAAACTCAATGCAACAAAAGCGCTATTTGATAAACGTTTGGAGGCTATCGAAGCTTTGCAAAAGAATCGTTTTAGAGAAGTGCGTATCCTCGATGTTGTTCAGTCAAGTATTCCAGAGACTGCTTGGTTGAGAGAAGTGAACATGCAAAGAGATCGAATATTAATTAACGGTTTCTCAATGAGTGACGCTGAAACAACTCGCTTCTTAGATGATCTCAGTCGAAGCAGTCATATCAAAGAAGTAAGACTTTTGCGTACGGTTGAGGAGACGATCGAGAGCAATAGTGTAAAGAGATTTGAAATTGAGTGTATTTTTGATGTTCCGAGGACAGATTCATGAATAATTTTCTAGAAAAACTGGCCTACATGGATATGCAAAGAGCTTTTGGATTTTCTCTGATCCTTGGTGTTTTATACTACTTTCTTTTATTCAATGATGGCTCGACAATTGATCAAAATATTCAGACTTTAAAAGGTCAAATTGCGACTGAAGAAGTAAAAAAAGTGCAAACAGAAAAAGCCAAAGCACAAGAGGCGCAGTCTCAGGAGCAAATAGCGGTTTTGCGTGAAAATATTCGTCGTGTTTCATCACAAATGCCAACGACTCTCAAGGGCTTGGATGTTAACCGTGTCATTGATGATAGTGCAGTCCGTGTGCAGTTAAAAGTTACAGCAAAGAAGCCTGGGGTAAATCAAGAAATTCAAAATGCGAGCGCTGAGGAGATCCCAGTTGATATCGAAATGCAAGGGACCTACTCTCAGTTTGCTAGATTTTTAGTTGATATTGGCAGTTTGGATCAAATTACACGTGTAAAAACCTTCAAGATGAGATCTGTCGATGAAAAACGCGACCCTACGACTCTTAAAATAGAAGCAACTATCGCTGGCTACCGTTCTCTTCCTCCTAAGGAAGACGAAGAGGGGGGTAAATAGTGAGAGCTTTGAGATGGGTAATAGTTTATTCATTTGTTGCAGCAATTGCTTTGTGGGCCGCAATGAATTTAACTTTTAGAGTGTTTGGAGATGCTCAGGCTCAGGCTCCGTCTGAAATAGGTGGCGGAGTTGATGGAACGGCGAATACTCAAATGCCATCAAACAATGATACACCAGCAGCAGTTCCTGCAGAAATGCTTGAGGGTGGGGCGCCTAATAATGCGGTAATGCCGGAGGCTCCAACTGATGGTTCAGTGAATACGGGAGCTGAAACGCCTTCGACCGGAAGTGCAGATCCCAACACGGTACCACCGCCACCGACTCAAGCCATTGACGAAATCACGGGTGAGTCTCTTACAGCTCCTATTGAAAAGCCAGCGAGTTCTGAGAGTGAAACTTTTTATAACTACATTGCAGAAGGACGTCGTGATCCTTTTGAGCCTTTTAGAAAAATTAAAGCATCACTCTCTGTCTCCAAGAACGCCGGTCCAGACAATCGTGCAGATGATGAACTTGATCCTCTTGAGAGATGGGAACTCGATCGCATTAAGATTGTTGCAATTCTTTGGGATATCAAAAGCCCACGTGCTGTTGTGATGACTCCAGATGGTGTCACTCATTTGGTTACTAAAGGAAGTAAAATTGGCCGAAATTTTGGCTCGATAAAAGATATTCGTGAAGGTGCTATTGTTGTTGCTGAAAAAATCTTTATCGAGGGCAATGCAAAAACTGAGATCCAGGTAATGGAGCTTCGTTAGTTCAGGAGGAACGAGATGAAAGCATTTAAAAAAGTAATTCTTCTTCTCACTATCGCAACCTATATTTCTAGTTGTGCAGGTAAAGAAGTTCAAGAAGACATCTCGCTAGATGAATCTCCAGCTGATTCACTTTCTATGGATGAAGGTGCAAGCAGTGTTGAAGATGAGTTCGAAGATTTTGATGGGCAAAACACCTCATCAGCCGACACTGCTGGAGCTGATCTTGAAGATCAGCTAGACGAAGCAGCTGAGACGCCAAATGGTGGCGGAGCTGTTGAGGACTTTGCGCTTGATGATGCTCCCCCAGCGACAAATGCAGCAGCTGAGCCACCAGCGGCAGCCAGTGAACCTGTTTTGCCAGAGTTAGAAACGCCACCTCCAGCAATGGAAGAGTCTTCTCCAGTAGCTGAAGTTGAGGCACCCACGGAAGTTCAAGAAACAATCGCTCCGACTGAAGAAAGCACGACATCTGCAGATAATATGTCAACAGGGGCGCCTGTTCAGATTACGGGTTTGAATTACAAGGCAAATGAAAATGGCGGTTCGGTAGTCATTGATGCAAATGGCCCGATTAGTTATACCACTCGTTTCAATTCAGATTTAAAGCAGATGATTATTGAAGTGGACAATGCAACCCTACCAGATCGTCTCAAGAGAACTCTTAACACTCGAGATATTCGTGGTTCTATTGGCGCAATTGATGCTTATCAGAATCCAGGGTCAACGAGAGCAAGAATTGTCGTTCAATTAAGAGATGGAGCTGAAGAGCCCGTTGTACAGACAGCTGGAAACTCTCTTGTTGTTGTAGGTGGTAGCGTTGCCTCAAATATAATTCAAGGTGAAGGTGAAATTCCTGAAACAGAAACCACTGCTGGTGCTGGAACCATCCTGCCTGTATCTAAACTAGAAGAGTTTTTGGTTGGAAACTCAAAGTTCTACGGTAAAAAAATCTCCATAGAAATGAATAATATGGATATCCGTGAAGCTCTTCAATTTATCATGGATGAGAGTGGGTTGAATATGGTCATTTCAGACCGTGTTGAGGGAAAAGTCAGCCTTAAGCTCCGTCAAGTTCCTTGGGATCAAGCTCTAGTGGTGATCATGCGTTCTCGTAATCTAGGATACACTAGACAGGGAAGTGTCTTGAGAATTGCAACCATCGAAGAACTAAGAAAAGAAGAAGAGGATGCGCTTAAACTTCAAGCTGAGCGCCAAAAGCTGGAGCCGCTAAAGGTTCGTATGTATCCTGTTTCTTATGCCAATGTGGCAGATCTTGAGAAAAAGCTCAAAGAGTTCATGAGCGATAGAGGTAAGGTTGTTGCAGATCCTCGAACGAACGCTGTGGTGGTAACTGAAACTGAAGAAAATTTAGCTCGCGTTGACAATCTTATTCAGAGTCTTGATGTTAAACCTCCGCAAGTATTGATCGAAGGTAAAATTGTAGAAGCAAAAGAGACATTCTCACGCGCAGTGGGAGTTCGCTGGAGTGCTGCTGGAAGTGACATTAAATTAGGTCAGACTCGCCGTGGAAACTTAAATTTACGACCAAATTTAAGGGTTAATCCAACAGCGACTGGTTCGGGGAACCTCAATCTCAACTTAGCAATTGGGACCTTAGACATCTTTGGAAATCTTGAAGCCGCTTTAAGTTTAAGAGAATTGCAGGAGCAGGTTAAGGTGATCTCAAGCCCAAGAATTCTCGTTTTGACAAACGAAGTGGCGAACATTTCACAAACGCAAGAAGTTCCAGTGCGACAGATAACTCAAAATGGATCATCGACTCAAGAGACGTTCCAGTTCAAGCCACTTTCTCTTAAAATGGAAGTGACGCCACAGGTAACTTCCGATGGCTCCATTATGATGAAATTAGGAGTCGCTCGCCAGATTCGTGGTGCCGATGTGGGCAGTGGTGACTCGACTACGTTCTCTGTGGATTCGAGAGAAGCTAATACGCGAGTGCTGGTGCAAAATGGACAAACTGCGGTTGTTGGTGGTATTTACAATAGCGAAATGACTTCGGGCGAAGATGGTGTGCCTTGGTTAAGAGAGTTGCCAATAGTAGGTAGTTTATTTAAGACGTCGAGACAGAGTCGTTCTAAGACCGAACTATTGGTTTTTATTACGCCGAGAATTGTTGGAACACCAGATAGTAAATCAGGAAGTAACTCAAGAGGGTTGTAATGATGACTGCAAATAAAGTTAGCGTGATGAAAGTGATGAGTGTCATTTTAGCATCGTTGCTAGTTGCTTCTTGCGGCGAGCCTGAGGCGGGTCTTGATGGAGAGGGGCGCCTTGAAGTGAGAGGGCAAAATGCTTACATCATTGATTCTACTACCAAGAGTTGTGTGGTTCGTGAGGCTAATGATCCAGAATCAACAAATGATGTGAGCGGCCGTTATTTAAGAGTTAATGGAGTCAGAATTGCACCTGCTCCGGCTGGATTTAACTATCGTATTAACACCATCACGGTTGTCATTGAGGATCCACTGGTAGGTGGTAAGTATGAAAAGACTCTAACTGACGAGGAAATCAGATCGTTGGTTAAGCCGAATGGTAATGGCAATGACACCACTGTCAGAAACAGATGGAGAGACACTGCTGAGTCCAACATTGTTTTGGGAGAAGATGAGGTGGCTTCTATAACAGACCCCGCACTTCGCTATGTCAACTTTGATTGTCCTATCACCGTGGGAAGTATAACTCTCTCCGATGGAGCAGACGCAACAAGCACTCCTTTGCAAGGGGTAGTTGAAGTTCGTGGTTCTGTGTTTCCAGTGGGAGATCCCTATGATGAAAGAACCTTCAGTGATTTTGCAACATTTACTGCATACACTAGATAGGTCTAAAATATTCACGTTAGAACTCACCAGTCTGAATTTTGATTATCCTGAGGTCTAACTAGCTTAAGACCTCATTTTTTTTGATCAATGTCTAGAGAGCTCAGAAAATAGAAATAAGGCAGAAAGCCACTCAGTTCAATTAGGGCCCCTGTTTTCTAATAGATATTACTTAATCAAGCTTTAGATATTCTACTCATGACAACCTGAACTGTCTTTGTTATACGCAGGGAATGGACTTATTCAGCGCCCCTAAAAATCAAAACTTGCAGCCGCTATCAGAAAAGCTCCGCCCCACAACTTTAGATGAAGTTGTAGGTCAGTCGCCGATCGACAAGAACTCAAAGCTAGGAAAAATGTTAAGAGCCGGTATGGTGCCATCAATGATCCTGTGGGGCCCTCCGGGGACGGGCAAGACAAGTTTTGCACTGGCTTTAGCTCAGACAGCAGGAATTTTCTTTGAAAGCATAAGCGCCATCGATGCAGGCGCAAAAGTGTTGCGAGAGGTGGGAGAGGCTTCAAGAGATCGAAGGCTTCAGGTTGGGCAAAAGACTATCTTGTTTGTTGACGAGATTCACCGCTTTAATAAGGCACAGCAGGATGTGCTTTTGCCGTTCGTCGAACGCGGTGATTTGATTTTGATTGGTGCCACAACTGAAAATCCAAGTTACGAGTTAAATAAGGCTCTTCTGAGTCGAACACGAGTGGTAGTTTTTGAAAGACTGAGTCGTGAGAGCCTTCTTGGCTTAATTCAAAAGGCTGAAAAATATCTACAAGTTGAATTGGGTTCTTTTGCATCAACTGACGTAAAGTCATTTTTGTTAGATTATGCAGATGGAGATGGTAGGCGTTTAATCAATGCCTGTGAACTTTTGTTCAACTACCACCAAGTTCACCCTCAAGAAAAGATCAATTTAGAGGGTGTCCGAGAAATTTTGCAAACGGGAATGAGGTCATACGATAAAAACTCAGAGATGCATTATGATGTGATCTCAGCATTTATAAAAAGCGTTAGGGGCAGTGATCCTGATGCTGCTGTTTATTATTTGGCTAGGATGTTGGATGGTGGAGAGGATCCAGTTTTTGTCGCACGACGATTGATTATTCTCGCCAGCGAAGACGTTGGTAATGCCGAACCCAGAGGTTTGACTCTAGCAATGTCTGCGCTGCAGGCAGTGGAAGCAGTGGGGATGCCTGAGGCTTCGATCGTTCTTTCTCAGGTCACAACGTTCTTAGCTTGCTGCCCTAAATCTAATGCAGCTTATTCTGCAATTAAGGCAGCACAAAAGTTTGTTGGAGAAACAGGATCATTGCCAATTCCTCTACATTTGCGATCAAGCTCCACTCAAATGGCTAAAGATCTTGGTTATGGCAAAGACTATCAATATCCTCACAATCATGCTCGTGGATGGGTTGAGCAGGTTTATTTGCCAAAAGAGATTGCAGGTAAGAAGTTTTACGAGCCGGTTGAGCGAGGTTTCGAAAAGAACTTAAGTGAATATTTAAAATGGCTCCGTCGAGGTTAAAAGTAAGCTTAACTTCTATCTATTTAGTAGCTTTAGCTGCAGAATTAGAAAAGTTAAATTGTGTTAGTAGTTGGACTTAAAATTGGTTGAACTTCAAAGTTAATTAATCAGTAAAGATTACAATTCTCTGGGTGCTTAAAGCTTTACAAAAATAGTTTTATGTCGAAAGTGCGACCCAGATGCTGTTTGTAATTAGAATATGTTCTTTTTGGTGCAAGAGTTTTGTTTTCTATTAAATAGCGCGATGGGCGCAAATGCAGAGGCAATCTTCTTGATTGCTATGAGAGTGTCTAGTGTTTGCGGGAATTTCAATGCGATCTCCTGCGCGCAATAGGAATTGATTTCCCGCTACGGAGAATAATAATTCACCTGAAATAACCATTCGTACTTCACAAAAGGGGTGGCGATGTTCTTTCACTTTCAGTTGCGGCTCAAAGCGCTCTTCA
>JBKHVM010000005.1:0-67298 GCA_046570065.1 Bdellovibrionia bacterium | reverse complement strand
CCTTTTGACGCAATATCGAGATTAAATCATCCCTTAAATACTCGCGTCAAAAGTCCGATTAACAAAAAAGCGGGACACACTTTCAGCAAAGAGAGAATCAGCATTGTACTCACCAGAAGAGTTCTTAAAAGCAATCTCTCTAAACTGTAACTCCCCTGTCTCATATTCAAATTGCATCAGGTGAAGAGAGTCTCCACCCTGCATTTGATTATTGCCGTTAAAAGTCAGTATCAATTCAGAACTAGGCCCAAACAGAATGACTCGCGGGTCTTGAAACGTACTTTGATGGTAAGAATTGCTTCGATGAACCAGAGAATAGTAATTAAAAAATTCAGGTTTTGTTTTGTGCAAATGAAGAAGTGCCTCTTCGACATTTTTACTTTCTGAAGTTCGTAGGATAGTCACTACCTTTTCAAAATCAAAAGCATCGATGGGGGCTGTAAAAAGCCCCACACTTGAAGGTATGCGCTCCTGTTTTTTGGAACCAAATTGACAAGCACCTAGGAAGATCAGCGAAAGCAAACTGATTGAAATTAATATTCTCATGCTACTAGTTTAACCCTAGCTATCAGTAATAACTAAGATTTTTTAGAAAAAACCAAGCCCAAGGTAAAGGTTGCAGCAAGCTGATTTAAGTTTACCTCGACCAAAGCAATTTTTTACATTCCACGGCAAGAAAGAACAGGGGGCCAAGAACGCGCTCTCATACGAAGAACAATTTGCTCTCGCAAATCAAGATTTTTTGATGAATAAAATATGATGTCGTTCTCCATGCTATTTGCCACAGGCTTATCAAATAAACAACGGCCATCTTCAAAAGCAATTACCACTGCCGGAATTGAAACAACTCCTAAAAACTGAGCTCTTGAGTCGGGATTATTTAGGTCTTGAATTGCAACCACATATGAAGATCGAAAGCGCAAACCTCTTTTTATTTCCTTAGCTGGAATTACGGGAGAAAAAGGAATATAAAACAGCTTAATTTTCTCATTTTTTAATACGATGAATGAAACATGAATATCCGAAGAACCCTGATTAAAGTTTTCAAATCTCTCTAATCCAACCCCACTCCCATAAAGTTTATTAAGCGGCATTGTTACACCACTTTCGCTAAAGTGCCTAATTCTAGTAAGTTGGATTGCACAATTAGTCTGTTTATTTGAACTCAATGCTGAACAAACTTCAACTTGTCGATTGAGAAACGGAGCATCCTCAAAAATTTTATGCATTTGAATTTGAGACCATGTCTCGTAACCAAAATTTATTTCAACAGCACGAGAGTTATCACTGTCTATACCTAATCCTACAGTAAATCTTCTATCAAAATCATGAGCGATTAAAAAGGAGTCTAACTCTTTATATGAAGAGAATTGCAAGCCAGACAAGAATGCACCAGTAACAGCTCTAATATTTTCATAATCTTCAGAATTAAATGGTTTAGGTGTTGTACCTGGAAACAAATCTTCCATAATTTCACTATCGCCAGTTTTACACTGAATATCTGGCCAAATTCGCTCTTTGCAAATCTCTTTCCAGGATTTATAACGTAAATAATAAAGGCTCATTACCATTTCATGGATAATTAAAGCAGCTTGATCTCTTTCACTCATTGCAGCAAAACGATTTGAATTGATCCAAATTGATCTTCGCGTCTGAATTGCCAACTGCTCTGAATTATCTTCAGAAAAACTGACACCAATAACATCTTTTGAAATGTTTCCTAATGAAACAGGAGCAATATACCAAGTTTTGTAGAGGAGCCATCGCTCAATGACCTGCTTGGCCAAGTCTGGTTTTGGAGCTAATTGAATCAACTTCTGTATTATTGGATTGATGTACTTCTGATAAGACACTAACGACTGAGGTTTAACAATGTATGCTTCGTAGACCTTATTTTCAATGCCATTGCCACCACCGCTATCCGAAGTGCCTTCAACATAACCAAGTCTTGAGGGGTTCGAAGAAGGTGAACATCCATTTAAAAGCATGGAATTTAAAATCAAAATACTAATTAAGATTTTTTTCATTTCACTTCTCCTTCTGCACCGCCAATACGAGAGCGCGGCTCACGCAGTCTTAGAAAAAACTTTTTCTTTGAGGGATCGGACTTCTTATCATCGACCTCATAATACTGCACCTCTTCATCACTAAAACTTACTTTTGTCGATTCCTTTTCTCCTATTGCTCCCTGCTGAATGCTGCAGTTAATCAAAAACAAGCCCATAAGAATTAAACAAAAAATCTTCCTCATATCAGCTCCTTTATTGGCTTTGAGGATAGGTTGCGTCCAACCAGATCTCTAGATTTGCTTTGTAAAAAGTAATTGCTTTAGTTCACTATTAGTGAAATATTTGACCATGCTTTCTATCTTTGATTTTACAAATTACCGTGAGTTTTTAAATACTTGGATTGAATCGCAGAAAAATAAAATTAAGGGCCCTCAAGGACGCCTTGCCAAGGCAGCCAATATTAGCTCCTCTTTAATGAGCATGGTACTGAGCAATGAAAAGCATCTAAACTTAGAACAAGCTGCTGAGATAGCCGAATACATAGGCTTAACCGATAGTGAAACAGATTACTTTTATCTCCTGATCGAAGCTGGCAGAGCTGGCACTCACAAACTAAAAAAACAACTAAATGCACGCATTGAAGAACAACGAAAAAGACTAGGTAACCGCATAAAACAAAATATCGATCTCTCCAACGAGATAAAATCCATTTACTACTCATCATGGGCATATACTGGAATTAGAAATTATACCGCAACTCCTGGTTCTCATGATGTTCAAAGCATTGCTGAGCGATTTAATATTTCAACAACAGTCGCCGGTGAAATCCTAAACTTTCTTATCTCACACGGTTTATGCAAAATTGAAAATGAACTTTTAACCTACGGACCTAAAAAAATTCATGTTCATGCTGACTCGCCATTTGTAAATAAGCATCATCAAAACTGGAGAATAAAAGCTTTGCAAAAAATGGAAGAAAGGAAAGCGAATGATTTGTTTTTTACCTCACCCATGTCTCTTTCTTCCGAGGCTGCAGAAAAAATCAAAACAAAAATCCCACAGCTAATTGAAGAGATCATGGAAATCTCTGGCCCTTCTGATTCTGAGATTGTCAGATGTCTAAATATTGATTGGTTTGAATATTAGTTCAACAAAAGCCAAGGTAAATTATTTTGATAATTTAAGTCTCTAGATCCGTATGTACAAAAAAGTTTGAACGCCCGTGATTCAGTGGACATAATGTCAAGACCTCAGTTTTTGGTGAAGCCCCCACAAACATTTAAATTGATATTGAATCTGTCCTGAGATTTTGACGATGTAAACGCCATTTCATCCAAGATTACATTAGTCTTCTTTACCACTGCTTTTATTGAATGCTTTCCTTCTTTTGAACTGACGAAATCTTGAAACCTTCCGACTGAATCAGTAGGTAGAGTGGCCATTAGTTTTTTTCCGTAATAGATTTCTATTTGAATATCATTAAAGTTAAAAAAAACTATTGGCATTACAAACGACAACCCCTTCCAGAGCTATTTGATGGCCTATTCTTGATCCAGGCTGCGAGCCTCCTAATGGAGCGCTTCCTGATGCGACACTTCCTGCCAATGTTGCAACATCACCGGCCACATCTGCCAGATTTGCCGTCTGAGTTGAAGTTGCACAGGAAGCAATGATAAACACTAAACTAAAAAGAATTAAAATATTTTTGCCCATTACAGACACGCTAGCATCAGCTAAAAGAGTTTTTCAAGGATACTTATCTCTATTTTTCTAACGATCTAGATCCACAAGTTTTGTTTAACTTTGTAACCTATCGCGCGAAAACTCTATATGCTTGTTTTTACTGACTTGCGCTGTGTGATATACGATTAAGTGAGAAGAGCCGATATACGATTAAGTGAGAAGAGCCCCTTTATTAAGTGGCGGAGAGTGAGGGATTCGAACCCTCGAGCCCCGCGAAGGGCTGCCAGTTTTCAAGACTGGTGTATTCAACCACTCTACCAACTCTCCGTCGACCGTTTTATGGGTTTTGACGGAGAGTTTCAATCTCTTTTTTACTTAATGCGTCGTTTAAGGTTTGCGAATCTCTGTAAGACCGCCCATGTAGGGCTGAAGTGCCTTAGGAATAGCCACTGAACCATCTTCTTTTTGATAGTTCTCTAGAATAGCAATCAAAGTACGACCCACCGCTAATCCCGAACCATTGAGTGTGTGCACAAACTGCGGCTTGCCCCCACCATTAGGTCTAAAACGAATGTTCGCTCGGCGCGCCTGGAAGTCCTCAAAATTAGAGCAAGAACTGATCTCGCGGAACGCCTGTTGCCCAGGCAACCACACCTCTAGATCGTGGGTCTTTGCTGAGCCAAAACCCATGTCACCTGTGCACAAGAGCATACGTCTAAATGGCAACTCCAAATCGATCAACACTTGTTCCGCATGGCTGGTAAGAGCTTCGTGAACCTCATAAGAACGATCTGGCAAACAGAAAGTCATCAATTCCACTTTATCAAACTGGTGCTGACGGATAAGGCCCTTGGTGTCGCGCCCAGCACTTCCAGCTTCAGATCTAAAACAAGGTGAAAATGCCACAAAGTTTTTAGGCAAATCAGACTCGTTCAAAATTTCGTTGTTATAGTAATTTGTCACCGGCACTTCAGCAGTAGGGATAAGATAATAATCACTGCCCTCTAAGTGGAAAACATCTTCTTTAAATTTGGGGAACTGGCCCGTACCCAACAAAGAGTTACTGTTCACAATAAATGGCGGAATCATCTCTGTGTAGCCATGCTTATTAGAGTGAAGATCCATCATAAACTGAATGAGAGCTCTCTCTAAGCGAGCAGCAGCCCCTTTTAGAAAAGCAAAGCGAGTGCCTGTGGTTTTTCCGGCGCGCTCAAAATCAATAATATCTAAAGCCTCGCCAAGCTCCCAATGCTCTTTCGCCTTAAAGCTAAACTTAGGGATGCTGCCCACAGTTTTAACCACTTTGTTTTCGTCAGCAGAGCTGCCTACCGGCACTGAGTGGTGTGGTTTGTTTGGAAGAGTGAGAGCAATTTCGTAGACATCAGCATCTGCTTGCGCTGCTTTTGTTTCTAAGTCTTTTACTTGGGATTTTAATTTTTCAACCTCAGCAAGAATGGCAGAGGCATCTCCACCCTCACGTTTGATACGGCCAATTTCCCCACTCATTTTGTTTTGTTGAGCTTTTGCCGACTCAGCTTGGTGGATATATTCTTTGCGTTTTTTATTGAGCTCTAAAATAGACTCTAAGATCTCAGTGCTTGCGCCGCGATTGCTTAATGACTGTTTGTAATCATCAAAATAATTGTTGCCATCGCCTTTTGCCTCAAGAAGTTTAATATCAATCACGATCTCATTCCTTTTTTATGGAGCCACTAAAATATACATACGTAAAAGCATTCCCACAAGAATGCAGAACAAATCAAAAATCAGAATTTTTGGCAAGCTCCACGAGGACAAAACTTTTAAAACGACACCCATCACAACAACAGTAAAAAAGATCAGAGCAAATACTCCAAAACCCATAACTTGCTGAAAGATCAAGGCCAGCGTAAATCCCAAGAAAAAACCCGTGATCAAACGCACGGCCCAATGCAAAAGATTAAATGCCGTATTCTTTGTTCCTTGTTTTGCGTTCTCTACCATCATATTCATTCTATCCGTGATTCCCATTTATCATCTTCCTCTTAAAGATTGCATCTTGCTATCTATCATCATTTTATCTGGTGCATTTGGCGAAAGGCCCAAGTACTTGTTGTAAGCTTCGTAGGCACCCCTAAAATCACCCTTGAGTTCGTAAATAACTCCTAGCTCTCGATAAATATCAGCTAAGCCATTCTCACGAGCTAGGGCTAAGTCTAACATATCTTCGGCAATATCCACAGAGCCTGACTGCCGGTAACACTCTGCGGCCCTCACATAAGTGATTGCCCCCTGAGGTCTAAACTTGATCGCTTGCGAATAAGCATTGGCACAGTCAGCATATTGCCCACGAACGGCATAAACTTCGCCCATTAAAATGTAGGGATCTGCCAGCTGAGGATTGAGTTGCTGTTCTTTTTTAGCAGCTTCGATTGCAAGGTCGTAGTTTCCAGATGCAAGCGCTGTCTTACCAATAAAATAATGCGCCCTTGGATAGTTCGGATTTATTTTGTTAACTCGCTGAAATTGTTCAATGGCTTTATCAAAAACATCTGTCTCGTAATAAATCTTTCCAGCCTGAAACGAACCCTCAACGTCTGTAGGATCTAAAATAGCCGCTTCAATAAAAGATTTTAAGGCTTGGCTGTTTTGACCTCGCGCCCGCTGAGAAATTCCTAAACCTAACCATGCTTTTTTGTTACGGCGATCCACCGCAATCACGCCTTCAAATATTTTTTGCGAGTCTGTGTATTTTTCTTCTTTCATTAACAATTCGCCCAAAGCCACTTTGTATTCTATCTCAAAACCAAAAGCGCGAATTTTTTCTTCGAGATGTCGAATGCCTGTTCCAGAGCCCTGAACAAGAGAGGTCACATTGGCATAGTTGATTTGCGCCTGCACATCGGTAGGGCCCATCTCGATAGCCTTTGTTGCAAATCGAAAAGCCTCTTCTGCAAGCACGCGACGCTTGTCGATGTCAGTCTTAGAAACTGCTAAACTTGCCGCAGCCAACTCCGCACTTGCTTTTGATAAAATAATAAATGTTTCGATGTCACCGTCATAAATAGCTGAAGAGCGCTTAGCATAGTCGATAGCTCCGCGAAGATTTCCTTTGCGATATTCAAGCAAAGCAAAGCCTTTCATCACTTCATAACTTTTTGGATTTTCACGGTTCGCACTTGCCAATACCTGTGTTGCTGCGACAAAGTCATAGCGCTGAGATAAGTAATCCGCCAAGGTCACATAAGATGACACGAGCTTTGGCTCTGCACGAATCGCTTTTTTTAGCCACTCAATAGCCTCAAAGCTTTGATTGATTTGCCACAAACACTTTCCAGCTTTAAGGGCGGCAAGACCATTTTTATTGTCTACTTCAAAAGCCGCTTTGTATTCAGCTTGTGCAGCCAAACAATCGCCCTGCTTTTCGTACACTTCTCCCATGTACAACATCTGCAGATGGTTGCTCTTACCCACAGATTTGTCGTCTCCTCCTAAGCGTAACACCAACTCTTTGAGTTCGGGGCTGTTAGGATTTAATGCTAGGGCTTTTTGTGCATAATCAAGTGCTGAACTTTTTTCTCCGCGTGCCAATAAAAGATTGGCATAAATTTGATACGCTTTGATCTCTAACGAGATAGAAGCTCGATCTTCAGACTCTACACCCAAACTTAATTGCTCAAAGGCGTTGTCGTTATTGCGATGATCCTCGTACTCCATAATTCCAAGCAAATAACGAGCTGTTTTGTGCTGTGGATTTTTTTCGAGCACTGAGCGCAGCAACTGAGCTGCGCGACTTAGCTCTTCATTTTTTTTAGACTTCATCAGCACATAGGCCAAGTCAACTTGGGGCCGATTCCATTTTGGCCATAGCTGAATAGAAGAAGTAAAAAAGCCTGTAGCGTTTAAGTAATCTTTCTCGATATCTAACAACTCCCCCTTCATTTGATACAAGACGGGGAGCATGTTAAAGCCAGTTAGTTTTTTAGCAAAAACAGCATCAATAGTGGCTTTGATTTCCTTCAAGCTTGATTGGGTAGTCACTCTGACAATTTCGCAAATATCACCATAAGGGCTTGTAACATCGAGGGCCCGAGTGGTATCGCGCACATTTTTAACCACTTGAATGTCTTGTGCCGACTGCTTGGTGTGAGGCCACAGTTGTTTGTAGACAGTACAGAGCAAAGCTCTGGCTTCGAGTTGTTGTTGTCGCGGAAGTTGTTGAGAGTTTTCGACAATAGATACTAAAAGATTTTGTGCTCGCAAATAGGACTTAAACTCATCACTTTCAATTTCTAACAAGGCTTCGTTAAGTTTTAATTTTATTTCCTCTGCATCTAAATCATTGCGCACTTCTGTGGGGCCAATAAGAGAAATTTTATTACTGGAGTCTCCGCCTTTGCTATCACCAAAGAGAAGATACCCTAATAGTCCAATCAGTAGGAGAATTGCCCCTGGCATGATAAAATTCTTTTTGAGCTCTTCTTTTTTAAAGTTAGGCAAACTTTTTAGCTCAATCACGCTCTGAGTATTTGTTTTAACTTGCGTTTTGCTTTCGGGAACTTCTGGCTTGCGAGGAAGTGGTGTCGGCGCAATGACCGAATCTACTTTTGCTTTTCGCAAAATGCTTTCATCGTTTTCTTTTTGCGGAGGAGGTTGAATGACAGTTTCTTCTCGCTGCTTTTGCTCTGCCGGATCGGCAGGCTTAATATCACCCTCAAGCTGCTCTAAAATTTTGTCATAAAAATGTGGCACACGAGAGAGCTCAGTCCATTGCCCATTTGGCACTTCTGATATTTGCTCAGATCCCAATAGCTGCCCCTTCTCAATCATTTGCATGATCGCATGAGTGGAGTAGGGACCTTTAACTTTTCCAGTTTGAGAGCGTAATACCCAATTCGCCATTTCAAACTATTATGGCGCTTATCGAGGCTAAAAACACCCTTCCTGGAAGAGTGCTAGACCTAAGTACATTTTGAAACTTCAGTTCCAAATTGGATCCAGAATTTTTAGCTATTTAGTTCCAAAATGGGTAAGTCATTTCGCGAACTTAAATATATCCGAGTTTCGCACTTGGCACGTGGATTGCTCTACTAGGTAGCATCTGGTTGAAGGAGTTGGTGGAAGTGCTCAAAAATTTACTGATTGCTGTTTATATCATCACTGTTTTAGCGATTTCAGCAATGGGTAGAGCACAAGTTCCTAAGATTAATTCGCCAGTAACGGCAGCAGAGTAAACACAAAGGACCCCCTCCCTCGTATTTATTTTAAGCCTTGATCTGAATCACAGCCCATCCCCTCCGGGCTGTGGTTTAAAAATCAATCTCTTCTAAAGCCTCAACGGTCCCCTCCCGAAGAGGCTTTTTCTTTTTCTAGTGAATTCTTTTAATTTTGGCTCCGAGCGAAGTGAGTTTGTGCTCTAAACCTTCATAGCCTCGATCTAAGTGATAAATTCTATTCACAATAGTTTCACCAGAAGCCACAAGCCCTGCCAATACCAACGAAGCAGAAGCTCGCAAATCTGTAGCCATCACTGGGGCTCCAGTTAGTTTGCCTGGCATTCCACGAACCACTGCAACTCGAGTTTTTGGTGTGATATCTGCACCCAATCTCACAAGTTCTTGAACATGCATAAATCTGTTTTCAAAAATAGTTTCAGTAATCACAGAGGTCCCATGTGCCACAGCCATCAAAGCCATGTACTGCGCTTGGAGATCAGTCGGAAACAACGGATACGGAGCTGTCGTGATGTCCACAGCTTCCCAGCTTTGGCAGGGATAAACCTTCATCCAATCAGGTCCAACATCAATTTTAAATCCTGCTTCACGCATTTTAATAATCAAAGCTTCTAGGTGATGGCTCACGCAGTTTGTAACTGTCACTTCACCTTTTGTGATCGCACCAGCAATTAACAATGTTCCTGCTTCAATACGGTCAGGCAAAATAGAATGCTCTGCTGGTTTTAGTTTTTCTACGCCCTGAATGCGAATAACACTAGTGCCATGACCTGTGATCTTTGCGCCCATTTTATTGAGGTATTCACCTAGATCTACAATTTCAGGTTCCTTAGCCGCATTTTCAATGATGGTCTCACCCTCAGCTAGTGTTGCGGCCATCATCACGTTTTCTGTTCCACCAACTGTGACATTTTCAAAGAAGACAGTGCCACCTTTTAGTTTTTTTGCATGAGCATGAACATAACCTTCTTTTTGAATGATTTCTGCTCCGAGGGCCTTAAAGCCTTCGAGATGCAGATCAATGGGTCTTGAACCAATAGCGCAGCCACCAGGTTGCGAAACAACAGCGTCGCCGTATTTTGCGAGCATCGGGCCCATACATAAAAAACTTGCACGCATTTTACGAACTAAATCATAACTCGCTTCATGACTCTTCAGGGGCCTCACCAAAACTTTAAAAAGATCACCATCCCACTTGGTTTCACATCCTAAGCTTTCAAGTAGTTGAGCCGTCGATTCAATGTCTTTGAGTTTAGGAACATTTCTGAATACGTGCTCACCTTCTGCTAATAAGGTTGAAAACAAAATTGGTAGAGCTGAGTTTTTTGCACCACTTGTTTTTACTGTTCCATTAAGTACGGCGCCGCCTGTTACTAACATTCTATCCATTATAATTCTCCAGTGATAAATCTATCATGCCCAGAAAGATCTTTAATGACACTAACTTCTTTAAAGATCCCAAGTCTTTGATAATAATCCTTCATGATGGGGCCTTGTTGGTATCCCATTTCCATAATCATGAGTCCGGGTTTATTTAGTTTTTGCGAGTAAACTTTAGACCAATCTTGTAAAAAACCTAAGCCCTGGCTTGGGGCAAAAAGGGCAGAGTGAGGTTCAAACTGTTTTACCTCTTTTTGCACTTCTGGATCTTCAATATCAATATAGGGTGGGTTTGCCACAATGATATCAGCTTGAGGTGCGCTCGTGATTAAGTCTGTGGCGTTTCCTATTACAAACTCACTGCGCTCTGTGAGGCCCATTTGTTCGGCATTTTTTTTAGCAGTGGCAATGGCCCCTTCAGAGATATCTAAGCTCCACAGTTTAGAGTTTCCACTTAAAGCATTGAGAATACTTAATCCCACGCAGCCAGTGCCAGCACCCAAATCAATCACTTGAGGATCTTGGATATTATTCTTTTGCGCCCAGCGCTCAACATATTCCACTAGCTCTTCGGTTTCAGGGCGAGGAATGAGTGTGTGTTCATTAACTATAAATCGATTTCCATAAAAATCTTTATAACCCAAAATGTAAGCCACTGGCTCACCTGAAACTCGGCGCTTCACAAGACCGCGAAGCATCTCGAGCTCATCTTCGGCTAAGGGCTGATCAAACTTTAAATACAATTGAACGCGATCAAGCTTTAGACCATGAGACAAAATCAACTCAGCATCGAGTCTTGGAGAGTCGAACTTCTTTTCTTTAAAAAACTGAGTGGTCCTTTGCAGGACTTCGTTTAGCTTCATGACTGAGCTTGTTGTTTAAGTGCTTCTGCTTGGAAGTGAGCGACAAGAGGATCTACAAGATATTCCATTTCACCACTCATAACTTGATCCAACTGATGTATCGTCAAACCAATGCGGTGATCTGTGATGCGAGTTTGTGGAAAGTTATAGGTACGAATTCGCTCGGAGCGATCGCCTGTTCCAATTTGCTCAAGTCGCGCATCTGAAGCTTCTTTACGGGCTTTTTCATCTTCAAGTTGCTGCAACTTTGAATACAAAATTTGAAAGGCACGTTCTTTATTTGTGGTCTGAGATTTACCCTCTTGGCAGTGTACTTGAATGCCTGTTGGCAAGTGAGTCACGCGTACAGCAGACTCTGTTCTGTTGACCGACTGTCCGCCGGCACCAGAAGCTCTCATCACATCAATACGGATTTCATTCATATTGATTTTGACTTCGCTCATCTCAGTTTCAGGAATAACCGCTACGGTTACTGTTGACGTGTGAATACGACCCGCAGCTTCTGTTTTTGGAACGCGCTGAACTCGATGCACACCTGATTCGAATTTAAGTTTGCTGTAAACAGCTTCGCCTGAAACGCTGGCGATAATCTCTTTGGCTCCACCCACGTTACCTTCAGAGAATGAAAGCAGTTCTACTTTCCACCCCAACGTGCTGGCATAATGAGTGTAGGCTCTAAAAAGTTCTTCTGCAAAAAGAGAAGCTTCATCTCCACCAGCTCCAGCGCGAATCTCTAGCAGTACGTTTTTGTCGTCGTTTGGATCTTTAGGGATAAGCGCAAGCTTAAGCTGCATTTCAAGGCGTGGAATTTCGTCTTCAAGTTGAGAGATCTCTTCGCGTAAAAGCTCACGCATTTCGTTGTCTTTTTCGGAACCCAACATATCTTTGCTGGCTTTAAGATTCTCTAGTTTTTTTCTGTAATCACGAAAGACAGGTACTACCTTTTCTAGGTCAGCAAGTTCTTTCATCAGCTTACGATATTCACTTTGATTGTTTGCAATGTCTGGCCGCTGCAGAGTCATGTTGACTTGCTCGTAACGTGATTCGACTTCTTCTAACTTTGAAAACATATCTAGATCCCTAGTTGCAAAAATAAAATGCGGTTCTTCTAGTGAACCGCATTTATATATATCATGTAAACCCCAAAGGGATTGAATGATTTATTTTTTGCCGTATTTTTTCTTAAAGCGATCGATACGACCTTCAGTATCAACTACACGTTGCTTACCTGTGAAGAATGGGTGAGAAGCAGATGAAATTTCCACTTTAATCAATGGATACTCTTTACCGTCTTCCCACTTAACCATTTCGTTGGAATTCATAGTAGAAGTACCCAAGAACGAATAATCACAAGAGATGTCTTTGAATACAACTTCGCGAACTTTAGGATGAATGTCTTTTTTCATGACCGATTCCTTTACAATTAACTCAAATTTACTGGTCTAAGCCTCGAGTTTCTAACATACCGAGCCAGCGCTGTCCAGTTTTTGTTCAAAATAATGGCAGCCTCACTTATCGGCTGCCGCCTTGTTCTAACTATACGAAATTACGCTAATTTCCGCTCATTGCCTTGAGGAACTCATTGTTGGTTTTAGCTTGTTCCACTTTGTCCAACAAGAACTCCATAGCATCAACGACGTTCATCGGCGCTAAAACTTTTCTTAAAATCCACAAGCGGTTGAGGTCACCTTTATCCACAAGAAGGTCCTCTTTACGAGTGCCAGACTTGTTGATGTCCATACATGGGAAAATACGCTTTTCCATGAGCTTGCGATCCAAGTGGATTTCACAGTTACCCGTACCTTTAAATTCTTCGAAAATAACTTCATCCATACGTGAACCCGTATCGATAAGAGCTGTCGCAATGATCGTGAGCGATCCACCTTCTTCAATGTTTCTAGCTGCACCAAAGAAACGTTTTGGCTTGTGAAGTGCGTTGGAATCCACACCACCTGATAAAATCTTTCCAGATGGAGGAACAACCGTATTGTAGGCGCGAGCGAGACGAGTGATAGAATCTAAAAGAATCACGACGTCGTGCTTGTGCTCAACAAGACGTTTTGCTTTTTCAATGACCATCTCAGCAACTTGCACGTGACGAGTTGGTGGTTCGTCAAAAGTTGAAGAAACAACTTCGCCTTTTACTGTGCGTTGCATGTCTGTGACTTCTTCAGGTCGCTCGTCAATCAAGAGAACAATAAGCTTTACTTCAGGGTGATTGGTCGTAATGGCATTAGCAATATCCTGCATCAATACCGTTTTACCTGTACGTGGAGGCGCCACAATCAAAGCTCTCTGACCTTTTCCAATTGGTGCCATGAGGTCCACAATACGAGTCGTGTAACCAGCAGGTGAGTGCTCTAATTTAAGTCTCTCTTTTGGATAAAGAGGAGTTAAGTTATCAAAAAGAATTTTGTCTTTGCCATTTTCAGTAGTCTCAAAATTGAGAGTGTCTACTTTTAAAAGGGCAAAGTAGCGCTCTCCATCTTTTGGGGGACGAACAGTTCCTGTAACCGTATCACCAGTTCTTAAGCCAAAGCGGCGAATTTGAGATGGAGAAACGTAGATATCATCAGGACCTGGCAAGTAGTTGTAGTCAGGTGATCTCAAGAAGCCATAACCATCTGGTAAAATTTCTAGAACACCAGAGCCATAAATGTCGACACCTAGCTTGGCCGCGCGCTTAAGAATTTCAAAGATCATATCTTGACGACGCAAACCTGCAGCGTTTTCGATTTTAAGCTTCATTGCAAGTTCAGTGATTTGCTGAATATTTTTTGACTTAAGATCTTTAGAGTTTAACCAGCTTTTTTCTTCTTCGGTTAGATTGATATCTGAAGGATCAAAATCAACCGTTGGAGTAACTGGAGCTACGTCATCGCCAGCACCCATGTTTTCGTCACGGTCTCTTCTGAAGTCACGACGATCTTTGTTGTTATTGCTGTGACGATTGTTATTGCTGTGACGATTATTTTTATCAAACTTCCTAAATTCTCTACGGTCGTGACGCTGATGCTGGTGGCCTCCGCCCCCTCCGCCACTGCTTTGCGCCGGTGCACCCTCTTCAGATGTAGCTGCTTGTGGCGCTTTTGCTTCGCTAGGAGCCGCCGTCGGAGTCGATGCCTCCGCAGCAGGAGTTGCCGCTGCAGGTTCAGAGGCTGGAGCTTCAACTGGGGCCGCAGGTGCGCTTGTTGCGGCTGCTGCTTCTATGCCTTCAGGCTTTGCGCTCTCTTCACTAGACTTTGATCTCGTTGCACGTTTTTTAACGACTTCAACACCTGGTTGATTCTTTGACTCTGACAAACGATGCTCCTTATGGATTAATTTAAAATAGAAGGAAATGAATGAATTTAAAGATCTGCAGGAAATGGATACCAGAATGTGGATTTCTCTGCTTCCTGTACTTTGATCTAGAGCCCCATTCTTTGTCAACTGAAAAAGTAAATCACAAAACAAAAGCAGGACCAGAGGAGGACTAACACCATGATAAGTGAGATTATTTTTTAAACTATAATTCCACTTAAATCTCTTCAACTTCTCACAATAAGACGTTCTTTTTTTAAAGATTTCTTATAAAAGTCCTAAATAAATCATGGCAAATGCCGAAATATGTAGGTGATTAAAACGATAAGGAGATTGTTGTGGAGATGACAACAGGTAAACCTGCGCCCCGTACTCCATTGAGTTTAGAGGTTAACTTTAAACGCAGCTATGCTCGATCAGAAACTTTAGGCTCACTGAGAAATATTTCGTTAACTGGTGCTTTTTTAGCCGTTGAAAGCACCGAGCTTAAAGCCAACGAAAAGTTGCAGCTTCGGTTTGTGGTAAGCGGTCGCGAACGCGTGATTGGCGCCACCGTCGTGTGGAAGAATTCGGCTGGCTGTGGGGTCAAGTTTCATCACTCTAACAATCGAGACAGACAGATAATAGATGATTTGATTTATTTTGTGGAATCGAGTCGAGAATCAAGAAGATCTGTCATTGATGATATCTTCAAAAAAGTCGCCTAAAAATTCTTGGCCACCTAAAAACAAAAACCCCACCTTTAAGAGTGGGGTTTTTTTATGAGCACTTTCGTTTATCCAACGTGAGTTTGTTGGAGCGCCTCTTCAGCTTCACGCTGCTTGCGCTTTTTTCGTGCTACGATGAGTCCAGCCAAGCCTGCCGCTGCGATTCCGACAACACCCAAAGCAAGAGTCATGTCTTGATCCAGTGGTTGCTCTTCGGCTGCCATTTCGCCGCTATCAGCTGCCATTGGTGGCGGTGGTGGTGGCGCCATTTCCATAGGTGGTGGCGGCGGTGGTGGAGGCATTTCTGCCATGGCATCAGCAGGTGGTGGTGCCATTTCGTTTTGTGCCATTGCTTGAGGGTCTTGACCCTGATCAACATAGTTTCCAAGTTGAGAGTCTAAGCTTTCTGTTTGTGCAACCTCTGGTTGTGGTGGAGCTTGCTCTACTGGTGGAGCCACAGGCTCCGGCACAGATGGAGCTACTTCCGCGACAGGCGCAACAACTGGAGCTGCTTGAGCGGGGGCTTTCCAGTAACGCAACTGAGTTCCAGCCATCAGTTCTGCCTTAGACTCAACTTCGTTACTTGACCAAACTTCCTTCCAGGCATCACTGTAACCCAAAAGTTTTTTAGAAACACTTCTGATGTTTTCGCCAGATTGGGCAACGTAAACTTCTGGACTCATCCCCATATCTTCGTAGTAAGTAATGATGCGCGATTCATCAGAAGGTCTATTTGGAGATTGATAATAAACTTTATCACCAGGCTTAACACCGCGAGATTTAAAAGTTGGATTTCCCCTTTTAAGCTCTGAAGTTTTATCGCTTCCATAGATCATCATAGAAATCGATTTTAAGCTGTCGCCTGGACGAGCAAAATATATAGTATTGTATAAAGTTCCACCTTGTTTCCATGGAGTTGAAGCCATTTTCTGCAGGGGCAAACTTGTTTTAGGCTTTTCATCAGCAAAAGACGAGCTTGCATAGCTTGTTGAGCTGCTGCTTGTATCTGCGCTAGTGTCTCCAAAAGATGTCGTGGTAGTGGTTTCAGTCAAAGTGGTAGTCTCACTCATCGGCACTTCTGTTGAAGCTGTATCAGCAAAAGCATCTTGAGTAGGTTCTGGAGTTTCAGCTAGAGCACTTGGCTCTAAATCTGTAACAGTTTCAAGTTCAGTTGTTTCAGCAAGAGGTTCTGCAACAGGTTCCACAGCTGGCTCTGATAAGCTGTCGGTTGCTGCTGTGTCTGTTAGAGTGGTGTCTTCAGGCAAAACCTCTGAAGCCGCTACCTCTTCTGAAGGAGTTACACTTTCAATAGCCTCATCGTCTGTTGTTGCTACGACAGAAGTTTCTTCTGAGATGGCGTTTGCGTCCGAAGAGACTTCTTCTTCTCCAAGCTCTCCACCCATAAGAAGGCTGTCAGTGCTGCCCTCAGCAGACTCCAACGCTGTTACGTCTTCATATTCAGAGGTAGATTCTGAGTCGGTAGAAGTTGAAGTACAGCTGACTGTTACTGCGGTTAGACCTAAACACGCGCATAGTAATACAAGTCTCTTCATCATATTGCTCATCCTTGATGTTACAAAGAAGCGTTCTGCCTCTTTTAATATACTCATGTTCCATTATTGCATGATCCTTTTGCCATGCAATAATTTCATAAAAACTAGACAAGAGCTTAGTGTTGTTTCAGGACTTTGATCGTGTCTCCGACTTTGATTTTATGTTTTTTGAAGAAGCCTTGGTTCACCTCCAAGGCATACTGCGCAGGTCTTTTGCTTGGATAGCTTGGTGGGTTTTCTTCCATGACCGACTTCACAGGTGTCATGTCTTGAATGTCGACAATCTTTTTATCTTTATTAATGTAGGCAATAGAAAGCGGAATAAAGGTGTTTTTCATCCAGAAGCTCAACGTTCGCTCTTCCTCAAAGATAAACAACATGCCACTGCCTTGGTCGAGGCTCTTTCTAAACATGAGGCCACGAGCTTGCTGGGCAGCCGTCTCCGCAAGCTCTACATCTATCTTGACATCATTAACTTGAACAATGGCTTTCTTAAACTCCATTGCCTGGGCCTTGCCTTGAAAAGCAAAACTAGCTAAGCATATCCAGAGCCAAGCCGTAACGAACGCCTTTTGTTGATACATATACTCCATCCATTCCAAAAGTTTCTACAACTTTAATCAGTATTGTAATGCCAGCAAAAATAATATCTGCTCTGCCGCTCAACTTATACTTTTCTTGTTTTTCTTCGATTGTGGTTTTGCCAAAAACATCGTGCCACTTCCTAAGGTCGTTAAGGCTTAAAAAGTAACCATCAACTTTTTGTGTGTCAAAACCGCCCAACTGAACCGCCGCAATTGCCGTAGGTGTTCCTGCTACTGCCAACATCCTGCTAGGATTATGAGCTTTCGATACGGCTTGCAATTCTTTACAGATGCCCTCATCCAAAGCCTTCTCCAACTGTTTGATCTCTGTTTCTTTGACTGGCTGGACATGAATATATCTCTCGGTCATGCGAACACCACCCACATCAAAACTTTTTCCAAAAGCTATTTGTTTTGAAGTGCCGATAATAATTTCTGTAGAACCTCCGCCAATATCAATTACTGCAACAGACTCATCGCCCTGGAGATGACCATAGGTCGAACCTAAAAAACTAACTCGAGCTTCTTCATTGCCAGAGATAATGTCGATGGGGATTTGATATCTTTCAGCAATTTTAAAGAGCTCATCGCCATTTTTTGCATCTCGGGCAGCCGAAGTGGCAACGCCCCGAACTTGATGAACATTGTGTGCCTTAATAATTTGACTAAACTCGTTCAAACAATTTTCGGCGCGCCCTAAGGCATCAGGATGCAAAGATTTGGTTTGATCTAACTCTTGGCCCAACCTTACCGTGCGCACCTCATCAACTATCGTTGAGATATGTCCATTATCGGCTTTTTCTAGAATTAAAAGTATAAAAGTATTCGTTCCCAAGTCCAAAGCTGCAACACGCTTCATAACTATCCTTTAAGTTTTTCTCTAAGAATTTTGTTCACCAGATCTGGGCTGGCTTGTCCTTTGGTTTCTTTCATCACTGCCCCCACAAAAAAGCCAAAGACCTTTTCTTTTCCGGAGCGGTACTCAGCAACTTGGCTCGGATTGGCATCTAATACTTTCTCGATGGCCTGATTCACCACAGAGTTGTCGGTAATTTGCCCCAGCCCCTTTTTCTGAACAAGCTCATCGGGGTTTAAATCCTTTTCCCATATTTCAGAAAAAACTGTTTTGGCAATTTTTCCAGAGATCACTTGTTTATCTACCAACTGAATCAATCTTGCTAAATTCAGAGGGCTTAGTGGCAACTCAGAAAAAAGTATGTTGTTGGCATTAATCTCTCTCAGAACCTCAGTTAAAATCCAATTAGCAGATGCTTTTTCGTTTCCACTAAGTTTGGCAACCTGCTCAAAATAGTCTCCCAACTCTCGCTCTGCAGTTAATATTTTGGCATCATTTTGTGAAAGTCCAAGTTGGGCAACAAATCGTTGGGCCCTAACTCTAGGAAGTTCAGGTAACGTCCTTTGAATTTTTTCAATCATGTGGTCATCAACAATCAAAGGTAAAAGATCGGGATCAGGAAAGTATCTGTAATCTTCGGCGTCTTCTTTGGTGCGCATCGAAAATGTACGATTTTTATCAGCATCCCAAAGTCGCGTTTCTTGGAGCACTTTATCGCCCTGTTCGAGCCTATCTATCTGTCGATCAATTTCGTACTCTACAGCTTTTTCGATGAATCTAAATGAGTTGATGTTTTTAATTTCTACTCGAGTACCCAAGGTCGATGCGCCTTGCTTCTTTACAGACACATTCACATCACAACGCAAAGATCCTTCTTCTAAGTTGCCATCGCACACACCCAAATACCGCACGACTTGTCGCAAGCTACGAGCATATTCTGCTGCTTCCTCCGCAGTTTCAAGCTCTGGTGCAGAGACGACCTCAAGAAGAGGTATGCCCGCACGATTGTAGTTGATAAGTGTAAACTCGCCGTGATGTGTAGATTTTCCGGCGTCTTCTTCGAGATGAGCGCGAACGATATTGATTCTTTTAGGTCCCCGCGAAGTTTCGATTTCTAGATATCCATGTTCACAAATGGGCTCATCGTGCTGCGAGATTTGATATCCTTTTGCCAAGTCGGGATAAAAATAGTTCTTTCGCGCAAATACAGATTTCTTTCTGATTTTACAATTAAGCGCTAAGCCCGTTTTAATTGCATACTCAACGGCCTTTTCATTAAGAACGGGCAGAGCCCCAGGCAGTCCAAGGCTCACTGGAGATGTATTCTCGTTGTCACTACCGCCAAAATGTGTAGAGTCTACTGAAAAGATTTTACTTTGAGTGTTCAGTTGCACATGAATTTCTAAGCCAATGACTGGTTCATATCCTCTATATGCCATGGGGTTTCTTTCCTTTAAAGGAAACTAGTGTTTCGATGCCTTTTGCTGTGTTTAACATCGTTTGTTCATCAAAGTGTTTTGCCATGATTTGCAAACCAATTGGCAACCCTGATGTTGAAATTGCAATGGGCAAAGACATCGCGGGCAATCCCGCTAAGTTTGCTGACGTCGTAAAAGCATCGTTCAAATACATGGCCATCGGGTCGTTGATTTTTTCGCCGATTTTAAATGCTGGGGCGGTGGTGACAGGTGATACAATCACATCACACTTTGTGAAAGACGACAAAAACTCTTGCGTCAGCAATCTGCGTACCTGGCTTGCCTTTTTATAGTAAGCATCATAGTAACCACTTGATAGGCAGTATGTGCCTAAAAGAATTCGGCGCTTAACTTCTTCACCAAAGCCTTCAGATCGGGTGCGACCATAAAACTCTTCTAGATCTAAATTTGCTAAACTTGGGAAGGGGGCACGATATCCATAACGAACACCATCATATCGTGATAAGTTCGACGAAGCTTCGGCGCTCGCAATCAGGTAGTAAATAGAGACTGCAACTTTCGTAAGTGGCACACTGACTTCTTGAAGTTGTGCCCCCTCACTTTTTAATTTATCAAGTGTCTGCTGAAAGGCTTGCTCAACTTCTGGGTTCAGACCTCCCACGAGGAATTCTTTTAAGAATCCAATCTTTAACCCTTTTAAATTTCCATTTAAATCTTTCGAAAAACTTGGAACTTCTCGATTAGAGGATGTTGCATCTTTGGAGTCATGACCAGCCATCAACTCTAACGCAAGAGCAGCATCTTCAACAGAATTTGCAAGCGGCCCAGCTTGATCTAAAGAACTCGCATAAGCAATAATGCCATATCGACTGACACGGCCATATGTTGGCTTAACACCAACAACTCCGCAAAAGTTTGCAGGCTGTCGAATACTACCACCTGTATCAGTGCCCAGTGTAAGCGCTGCCATGCCCGCAGCTTGAGCTGCTGCAGACCCGCCAGAAGATCCGCCACAAGTGTGTTCTACAGACCAAGGGTTTTTACTGACTCCAAAATAGGAGGTTTCTCCAGATGAGCCCATGGCGAATTCATCTTGATTCAGTTTTCCTAAAATAATGGCGTCCTGTTTTTTTAAGTTTTCTATCACAGTGGCATCGTAAGGCGAAATAAAGTGAGCCAGCATTTTGGAAGCAGCAGTAGTTGGCATTTCCTTAATGCAAAACATATCCTTTACACCAATCGGAACTCCAGCAAGGGCTCCCGTCGGCAGTCCTGCTTTGATTTTTTTATCCACCTGTGACGCCTGCTCAATGGCCTGTTCTGAAAAGTGTAGATACGCGTTTAGCTGGGGATTTAGTTCTTTGGCTCTTTTTAAATAGAAAGATGCCACGCTTTCAGCACTCAGGGATTGGTTTTTAATTTTCTCACTCAATTCTTTGATTGATAGATTTAAAATATCCATTATCCAACCACCGGTGGCACTTTAAATAAATTGCCTGAGCGTTCTGGTGCATTTTTAAGCAACTCGTCCGTACTAATAGAATGTTCAGAATAATCCGCACGCAAAATGGGTTCGATATCAGAAGGAGTGATCAGTGGTTCTATTCCTGTAGTGTCTATTTTAGAGATCTCATTAAAGTAGGATATTGCTTGATCTAGATGCTTTGCAAGAGACTCCCTCTGGTCTTTGTCCACTTTTAAGCGAGCTAATTTTACTAGTTTTTCGACCTCTCGTTCTTCTATCATGTCGGCACCCCACTGAATTTTTAATAGGTTATGCAATTGTCTTTTGAGAGTCATCATCACTCCTTGCAACGCGTGGTGACACTTTGGGTAGAGAACATTAAGCTCTCGACATATGTCTAAGTCGCGCTACGAAGAACTCAAAAATTTAATTGCTGAACATGACTACAACTATCATGTTTTGGACAAGCCCCAGATCTCTGACTTTGAGTATGACCGATTGTTTGATGAGCTAAAAAAATTAGAGCAAGAAAATCCTGCCTGGGTGAGTGATGACTCGCCCACCAAAAGAGTTGGCGCAAAGCCACTAGATATTTTTGAAAAAGTCTCTCATCGACAACCCATGCTGTCGCTCTCGAATAGTTATTCAGTAGAGGATATTTTTGAGTTTGATGAGCGCTTAAAAAAGTTTCTCAAGTCTGAGGAAGAAATTGAATACTTCGCAGAACCAAAGTTTGATGGTTTATCCATGGAGCTTGTTTATGAAGATGGCATTCTTGTTCGTGCCCTCACTCGTGGTGATGGTTCTGTTGGTGAAGATGTCACTCAAAACGTTAAAACCATTCGCTCCATTCCTTTAAAGTTATTTACCACTAAGCCGCCAAAACTCCTAGAGGTCCGCGGCGAAGTTTTAATTTTAAAAAATGATTTTGCACAGCTCAATGAACAGCAACAAGAAAATGGCCAACAAGTTTTTGCCAATCCTCGCAATGCTGCTGCTGGCACAATTCGCCAGTTAGATTCGCGTATTGCGGCTCAAAGACCCTTAAAGTTTTTTGCCTATGCACTTGGAGCAACGGAAGGGGTTTCATTTAGAACTCAAAATGAGGTTGAAGAGTATTTTGATGACTTAAAAATACCTACTATTGTTCGTTCGCACCCCAGTTGGATTTGCAAATCTTTAGGCCCTCAAGGATTAGTAGATTATTACAACCATATAAACTCCATTCGCAAAGACCTACCTTTTGATGTGGATGGTGTTGTGATAAAAGTAAACTCTTTGGCGCTTCAAGATGACTTGGGCCTTATTGCGCGCAGCCCGCGCTGGGCCACGGCTGCTAAGTTTAAGCCGGAGCAAGCGACAACTGTTGTTAAAAACATAGTCATTCAGGTTGGAAGAACGGGCGCACTCACTCCTGTGGCAGTAATGGAGCCGGTAAAGGTTGGTGGTGTTACGGTTACAAATGCAACACTACACAACCAAGATGAAATTGATCGCAAAGATATTCGCATTGGCGACACTGTATTAATCCAAAGAGCTGGTGATGTTATTCCAGAAGTCGTTGAGGTCTTGAAGGATAAGCGTCTGGCTGACTCTGTAGCGTTTGTTATCCCAGATAATTGCCCCGCCTGTGGCAGCATCGCCACCAAACAAGAAGATGAGGCAGTAAAGCGCTGTCAAAATCCTTTTTGTATTGCGATTCTCAAAGAAAGCCTTAAACACTTTGTTTCTCGACGGGCTATGAATCTTGATAAAATTGGTGATCGCCTCATTGAGGAACTTGTTGATAGTGGCCTAGTCAAATGCTTTTCGGATTTGTACACCCTTACAAAAGAGGCCTTGCTCAATCTCGACAGAAAAGGCGAAAAGTCTGTAGAAAATATTTTAAAAAGTATTCAAGAAAGTAAAGCGACAACATTAAATCGTTTTATTTACTCCCTAGGAATACGCTTTGTTGGTGAACAAACTGCAAAGCACTTGGCAGACCACTTTTTAACAATAGATAGCTTTATGGCGGCAACTCGTGAGCAGCTTTTAGAAGTTCCAGAAATTGGTGAGAAAGTCGCCGATAGTATCGAAAGATTTACCTCTAACTTAGAGAATAAAAAAGAAATTCAAGCTCTTCTCAAAAATGGGATTACTTTTGCACAGGCCAAGAGAAGTGAGTCTGGCCCTCTTTCTGGAAAAAGCTTTTTAATTACCGGAACTCTTCCTGTTAAGAGAGACGAAGCAAAGGATTTTATTGAAGCCCATGGTGGAAAAATTTTATCGTCGGTTTCATCCAAACTAAACTATCTCGTCGTAGGCGATGATCCTGGCTCAAAGGTTGAAAAAGCCCAAGGTTTAGGCGTTACTATTATCGGTTGGGATGAGTTACAAGCCCTTATAAACAAATAGGGCCACACTTTTAAAGTATGGCCCTACCGTTATTTTTTCTAAAAATATGTTTTAGATGTGCTCGATTTGAATATCGCGAGCCATAACAGTTTTGCGACCGTCAGACTTTGCGCTCTCGATACCTTTTAAGCAGAGCTGTTCAATAGCTTTGCTCAATACATCGATCGTTTCAGCAGATGTGTTCATTCCACCTTTTTCTTTGATTAACTTCTTAACTTTGCTTGTCACGACTAATACTTCAGCCATATTTCACCTCTCCCTGTGCTTATAACCAGATTAAGCCTTACATAAGGCCCTCAATATGACAAAAAATATTTCTCGCGCTGCGCGTCGCTAAGTCGCCTTTTGTGATTCTTCAACAAACTTTAGAAGTTCCGCGCTGCGATTGCCCGACTCATCTGGCTTTATCCAGATGTAGGTTTTTTGATCAATAGGCTTCGTACACTCCACATCTAAAAAGGCTGGAGACCAACAGCCTGAATTCAGGTGCTCTACAGAGCCAATAATTTCGTGACGGCTATGGTGAGTGTGACCAAAAACAATTCTTTTAACCCCAGTAATGGCGCTCGCCATGGCGAGAACACGATCATCAGGCTCTTTGTAGCTCGACACTAAAGAGGTTACTGATTTGGAATAGAAAATAAAAAATGGCAGCAATATAAAAAGAGGAATAAAGGCCCAGAAAAATGAAATACTAAAAACAGTCTTAATAAAAACCATTACCTGAAAAATGACCAAAAAGCTCAGCATCACAAAAAATGCTCGATCTAACCACAACTCTCGAGCCAACAAGAATGGATTGCTTGCTGCAGGATCACTAAAAAGCTCTTTAAGCTCGCGCACCATACGAGGAGTAGCATTCGCTTTAAATGCAATTTTCTCGACGCGATCTTCGATGCGAAGAGCATTGCGTATGGGAACAGCTAACCGGTCTAAAAATGAAAATATTAAGGTGACTACGCTACCCCAAAACCAAGTTATCATCAGCCCAGGCTGTGCTCTCACCACGTACTTTAAGAAAAAGACTACGTACTGCTTGAGCGTCATTATATAATTGCTGTCGACATGGGGATTAAAAAAACCCATTCCATTTAAAATATAACGACATGCCAAGTTTCCAAATGGCAGCTTTAGATACGTATAGTTATACCCGCGCACAAAAGGATTTATCGGGTCTTCACAAACACAGTAGGGATCATACTGATTGCCATGCTCTATAAGAGTGTCCTGATTGCTAATGTAAAACCACTCCACAAAACGCAATCTTTGTTGCTCTTCAGAGTTCAAGTTTAGTGCAGATAAAATTTCTTCTTGAACTTCTGGGTAATGCAACTCGAGGTCATGGTTTCCGATAACAAACACTGCACGATTGCCGCGTTTGATAAAATCAGCAAGAGCCCGCACAAAGACGGGATGGTCTGCCAAAATCACCGAAATTTTAAACTTAGCTTTTTCTGGCAGGGGAGAAAGACCCCTTCTTGTTTCGAGCCAGCTGACTGTAAAAAGTGGTTCTTTAGGAATGGCAAGAACACTGTCAAAATCAAAAATATCTCCGTTTAGAATCAACTCAACTGAGTTTCCCTGGGCTTTTTCTTCTAGATGAAAAAGAAATCTTTGAAAAGTCTCATCAAAGAAAAACTCTTTTGTTTTAAACTTTTTCCATAACGGAAATTTGGGGCGAACAGGCTCTGCCTCACAGAGGTGCATATCGCTAACAATAGCAGTATGAGTTGCCGTCATGAATTCTTGTCGAGAAATTATTGCAGACAAATTGCCCCCTTATTCTGTATGATCTTGCAAATGAACTCTTATATCAAGAATCTTCCGACACCCATCGCAATTGTAGGACTTGGCAAATCTGGCGAAGCCGCACTTGAGCTGCTTCTTTTGGCCGGAGTTGACCGCACAAATATTCTTACATTTGATGCCAATCAAACGAATGCTGACTACACTCAAGCAGCCGATCTCTTAGCTAAGCACCCAAAGACCATCGTGCTCTCGCCTGGTGTTCCATTAGCCTTGGATTGGATTCAAAGTCTTATCAATAACGGAACTTTTTTATGTAGTGAAATTGACTTGGCCTGTTCCTTTTTGCAACAAGAGAAAATAATTGGCATTACGGGAAGCATTGGTAAAAGCACTACCACCGATTCTTTAGGGTTTGCGATACGTGTAGATGATCCTCATTGTTTTGTTGGTGGAAACCTTGGGACGCCTTTTTCACAGTATGCTATCGATCTTATAAAAAACCAAAGAAGCCGCGCGAAATGGATAGTCTTAGAGCTTTCTAGTTATCAATTGGAAAACTGTGTTGGCCTTAAGCTCACAGCGGCTGCCATTACATATCTTTCGCCAAATCATTTAGAACGATATAACGACCTCAGTCACTACTATCTGACTAAATTTAGAATCTTTGACATGACTCAAGGAAAAGTCGTTTTAAATGAAGCCAGTCAAGAGTTGCGAGCTTTTGTCGGTCTTCAGAATTTAAATCAGAGCAAGGTTCAATGGTCAAATCCCTCGGCAAGAGCAGAATTCTTTAAGTCTGCAAAACTTATTGGCTCCCACAACAAACAAAATCTCTCTGTGGCATTGAGTCTTTTAGAAATAATGGGCGCAAGCAATGAGGCCAAGCAAAGACTATGTGAGTATTCTGGGCTTCCACATCGCATGGAAAACTTGGGTACACATCAAGGGGTTTTGTTTATCAACGATAGCAAAGCGACAGCCATGGACAGCGTTGTTACAGCAGCCAGATCTTGCCTAGAAACGAATCCAAATTCTGTGTGGCTACTCCTCGGCGGCAAAGATAAGAATTTACCTTGGGAAGAGCTTTCGCAACTAAACTCTGCAAAGATAAAACCAGTTTTTTTTGGCGCTTGTCGCGAACGGGCACAACAGGGGAGTGGTCTTGCGGGAGAAAGTTTTGCAAAGCTTGGCGATGCTCTTCAATATGTTTTTTCCAGGTGTCAGAAAAACGATATTGTTTTGTTGAGCCCCGGAGGAACAAGTCTTGATGAGTTTAAAAACTTTGAAGAGCGTGGGAATTTCTTTAAGGCTAAATTAAAAGACTTTTTAACGAACAGTTAGAATAGACACTGAGTCTGGATCTGCGGGCACAACTGTGGACCACAGATCTTGTTTGCCATCTTCAACAATGACTACTTCTGAAACTCCTGGCTTCATGTTAAATATAATAAAGCCACCGCCAGGAATTCCTCGTTTGTCAGGTATGATATTTCCCTGGCTATCAAAATAAACTATATGCTCTGCTCCGTTGTCGCTGTCAGCCAAGTAAACTTCATAGGTCTTCTCAGGAACAAACCCCACAAGTGTGGAGTTAAAAGCGCTATCAGAAAGGCGCAACTGACTTTGTATTCCCTCTAGCCAAGAGCTCTGAACTGCTGGCACATGAAGAAACTCATCGCTATCTGCATACTGGTAGTGAGCTGACACATATTGGGCATCTGCTATTACAGACTGAATGAGTCCCATGCGGTTGATTGGCTTGAGACTCGCAACTCCAGAACCATCATGGCAGAATATTTCTTGTGCTGCCCCTTGAACAAGAAGCTTTCCGACAAGTGGCACTCCAGAAAATGCATCATAAATTCTTACTGGGATAGCATCACTACTTGCTGACGTTTGAATCTGTACAAAAGAGATTCCATCATTTTTAACAATCGTATTTACAAAGGACATAAAGCTGCCAGAGCGATTGAGCCTTAAAGAATGAAAACCCTCGGGGACATCCAAAAACATAAAGTAGCCTGAGCCTGTGAGATGGGATAACGAAGCTACCGGCATAAACATTTCATTAAAATAGATTGGCTTTAAGGATTTAAAGCTTTCAAGCTCCACTGAAAGTTCATTTTCTACAAAACCTTCAGTAACAACTTTTCCGTAAATGATATTTCCATCTCTTTTTAAAATGTTGCGCTCTTTGACCTGAGCATTAACAAAATCAAAGAGCGTTTCTCGCTCGCTCAGTGCAAGGTGTTCGATCTCAACAGACTCATCAGCCCGCGAGAGGTGATAGGTCTTTACTTTGTCTGCATCTACAACTTCTTTTAAAATATTTGAATTCTTTTGAAAGCCAGGGGCTTCGTATTCATTTTCAGATTTAGCAGCATACTCAATGGCTCCATTTAAGCTGCTAACTTGCCAAACCGAATTCTTATGAGAGTTTGATGCGATCTCTCTTTTGTTTTTAGCTCTAGATTTTTGATTGGAGCGAATGCGAGCTATGCTTCCCTCATTAGGCTTGAGTTTTAATGCTGGGCCGGCAACGAGTTGCCCAACTTTTGGCAACGAGCTGAGTCTTATGGTGTCTTCTCCAAGCACGCTGCCTTTTTGATCTAAAAGTTTTGCCTTTAAAACTCCCGTTAAGTCTTCTACGGCAATTTCGTAAGTTCCCTCACGCAAATCAACGCGACCGACCTCTAAACTCATGCCTTCTGCAAATCGGCGTACCTCTAAAGAAGTCGTATCTGTTACAGCAAGACCATTTAAAACTTCAATATTTCCAACAATCGTTTTTGGGCCTACAGCAACAGTTGTAGAAACATTTTTTTCAAGTGCTTCTGGTCGCTTAAACTCATTAGGTATTTCTGCAAGTGCGTTCTTTAAAAGATCATTCAGTGTTGGATAGCTCCAATCAGAGTCTAAAACTCTGTTTTTTTGCTGTGCTAATTCCAGTCGAACTTTCTGTTGGCGATTCAAACTCTGACCAATGGATTCCAAACTCACGGGCTCTGGCTGCTCATATGCGATCTGATTTTGTGCCGCTAATTCTTGTTGTTTGATGTTATTAACAATCTCATCGCCACTTTGTAAGAAAACAAAGGAATCAGAAGCAAAGACTTGAGCTTTTTCTTGCTGGAGTGAGTTTCTGATTTCTTCAAATAGAGCGTAGGGTGGATGGTCTTTGTTGATTTTAATTTCTAATGGTGAGTGGATAAAAACTGTTCGCTGCTGACCCGTAAAAGTGGGTAGCACTGAAAACACACTTAAGATGAATGTGGCTAACAGTTTAATTTTCAATCGTCATCCAATGAGCTATGTTGTCGTCCTGACTACACTTTTAGCATATTTAGAAACTGCGAAAGTCGTCAAGCAGGTTGCGCTTATCCCGACTTTCGTTAAGAGCTGCTTTTAGTCTCTCGGCCAAAAGCTCACCTCGATCAAGGTCTTGTTCTATGAACTCAAATCCTCCACCGTCTTTTCTAATCTCACGATGAACTTTAATTGCGATGTCATAGGGCCTACGATCGCCAAGAATAATAAAATGGCTATAAAAGCGCTCATAGGCCTTTTCCATTCTTTGAATAAAAAGGCCATCTCGATCATAGTACTTTGAAACCAGCTCGCGTCCATTTTGCGAAATAGAGCGCGGTTCACCAGCTATTGAAACTATGACTTTTCTTGTTTCACTAATGCCAAGGGGTGTTTCTTTTAAAACAATCCCCGGGGTCTGACATCCTGCTAATAAAACAACAAAAAGCGCCAATAAGTATTTCATTTATTTTTTTGCCTTATTCCAATCATCCATAAAGGCTTTTATTCCCTTATCTGTAAGAGGATGACCTGTCATTTGTTGCATCACTTTAAATGGAATGGTGGCGATATCTGCACCAATCTCTGCTGCCGCTTGCAAATGCATGGGGCTGCGAACACTGGCAACCAAGATCTCTGTTGAGAAATCATAGTTGTCGAAAATTTGTTTGATAGAGGCAATGAGTTGCATGCCATCACTTCCGATATCATCAAGTCTACCAACAAAAGGGGAGACCATAGTGGCCCCAGCTTTTGCCGCTAAAAGTGCCTGCAACGACGAAAAAACCAAAGTAACGTTGGTTTTAATTCCTTCTGCCGTAAGTTTTTTGACAGCAATCATCCCATCTTCTGTCATCGGGATTTTAATCACCACGTTGTCAGCAATCTTCACAAGTTGCTTGGCTTCTTTGTACATTCCCTCGTGATCAAGAGAAATAACTTCTGCTGAAACCGGACCCGAAATTTCTTTGCAAATTTCAGCGATGATTTCTTCAAATGGTTTATTAACTTTTGCAACTAATGATGGGTTAGTCGTGACACCATCAACCCAGCCGCGCATGTTGGCTTTGCGAATCTCTTCAATATCTGCGGTATCAATAAAAAACTTCATATGTCTTCCTCGTATTCTACTGGATTTTTATAAAACATCATTAATTGAGTAAAGTCCTAGCTCTTTGTCCTTGAGCCACTTGGCGCAAGTGAGTGCTCCTTTTGCAAAGACTGAGCGGCTCAAAGCTTGGTGCTCAAAACAAAGGGTTTCCTCTTCAGACATTGCCCACACTTTGTGTATACCAAAAATACCCCCACCACGAATACCAATCGGTGTTGGATTTGTTTTTTTTGTAACGTGATTTAATTCTTCCTGCAGAGTGAGGGCCGTGCCAGAGGGGTTGTCTCTTTTTTTGTTGTGATGAAACTCTTCTATTTGAAAATCAAAATCACTAATAGGAGCAAATGCCGAAAGGGCCTTCTTCAGCACGGCAATGCCAAGACTCATGTTAGAGGACCACAAAACGGGAATCTCTTTACTTGCTTGCTTTAACAAATCGAGTTCTTGCGGAGCTAGTCCTGTGACCCCACTCACGAGTGGTCGCTTTTTTATCGTTGCAAGCTTAACGGTGTCGGCAAAAGCTTCTTGAAGAGAAAAGTCTACAATAACATCAAACTCTGCTGGGTCATACGTGAGAATGCTTTTCTCTACACGCACATAATGCTCAGCACTTCCACTGCGCGCAACTCCCATCAATGAATAATCCTTATAATGCTGGCGACTTACTTTATGGATCTCTTGACCCATGCGGCCACTAGCGCCTACAACAAGTATTCTCATTTGATAGCTCCTACTTTTTTGAGCTCTTGAATAAGTTCATTAGTTAAAGCTTCACCCAATGTGACTAATGGCAAACGCAATGATGGGCTTTCCAATATTCCCATTTTATGGAGCGCCATCTTGACTGGGATTGGATTTGCTTCACAGAACAGCATATCAATGAGAGTTTTATATTTCTTAAAGTCTTCTCGTGCATTTTCTGCCATACCAGCTTCGACCCATTTCTTCCAGTCGACCATTTGGCGAGGTATCACATGTGTCGCAACAGAAATAACACCATGACCACCATTATTTAAAAAATCAATGTAGGTCCCATCATCTCCTGATAGAAAAATAAACTCATCTGAGACTTGTTTTTTCATTTCTTTTAAAAGCTCTATATTGCCAGTCGCTTCTTTAATGCCCACGATATAGGGATGGCGCGATAATTCTCCGACTGATTCTGGTGACAGACTTGTTATCGTTCTTCCGGGAACATTATACAAAATAACTGGCAGCTCGGCATCGGCTGCTTTTTTAAAGTGCGCAACAAGCCCACGCTGTGGTGGCTTGTTGTAGTAGGGCACTACTACAAGAGCTGCGTCTGCACCCATTTTTTTTGCAAGCTGTGTGTATTCAAAAGTTTCCTGAGTATCATTACTGCCTGTACCCAATATTAGCGTGGCCTGTGGGGCCATATTTTTTACAAATGAAAAAACTTTTTGCACTTCTTCTTTGCTGAGGGTGGGGCTTTCTCCTGTGGTTCCATTAATTACAAAACCGTCAACACCACCTTCTAGCTGCTGGGTCACTAACTTTTGAATCGAAGAATAGTCAACTTCTTCTCCTCTAAACGGAGTAACTAGAGCTGTAAATGTGCCTTTTAATTTTTTACTCATCCTGTGCCTTCCATTCAAATTTACATATTTCTATCGCAGGCCCCATCATGCGTGGTTGTTCATTTGCTGAACCAAATTCTACAATGAGAGTTCCACCAGGCATTTCAACCGTTGTCTTCATGGCGCCCGAAGAGTGCTTATTAAATGCTGCAGCCGCAACCGCGCCCGTGCCACAAGCTAATGTAAAGTCTTCTACCCCTCGTTCATAAGTAACAGCTTTAACTTCATCTGTTCTTATTTTTTGCACGAGAGTAACGTTTGTTCCCGCATTGCCAAAATGCTTATGGGCTCTTAGTATTGCTGCCATATTTTTTAGTGGTTCAGGTCTAAACTCTGCGCCCAAATCAATCACCACGTGAGGAACTCCCGTGTTGACTCTAAAAAATGAAATCTCTTTACCCTCAATAGTTAGCTGTTCAACGTCACCCCCCACGAGAGGTGTCATTTCAACAGTTATCAAAGATTCTGCTGCTAACTCAGTTCGTACGGTCCCAGCAAGAGTGTTAAATTGGATTTTCTTATTTGCAGACTTTTGTTGATTAGAAATATAGAGTGCTGCACAGCGAGCCGCATTGCCGCACATTTCTGCCACAGATCCATCAGAGTTGTAAAAGTCCCACGTGAACTCATCTTTATTGAGAGTGGGAATCAAAACCAAAAAACCATCAGCACCTAAGCCTGACTCTCTTGAACATATTTTTTTTGCCAACTGACTTAGCTTACCTGTTGTTGCATTTTTTTCTGAGCAGGCTGCAATGACAAAGCTGTTTCCTGCTCCTGAATATTTAGCAAAGTTATGCAACAACTCAGCTCTCATGGCCTTTTGTCTTTCGTTTTTGTTTTTAACTCTTCATCAGCAGCTGGGCTACCCTTGCTGATTGGTGTGTCACTTAAGGGCGCTTGAGGACGACCTTTCACTCCACAACTAGTAACAAAAAGTAGATTTAAACACAGAAAGATAAACAATCCAGAGATGACTGATTTCTTAGTTACTGTTGGTGGGAATAGTTTTAATTTCACTTTCGAGTTCCCCTAGATTTCTACACAAATTTGCATCTAACATATATCGTCGGAACTGGGCTGCTGTCATGTTCTTACATGTCATGATATACTTATTTGCATCAGAAATGGATTTGATCGTAAGTGGAGCAGTTCGGTATTTCCAATAATCTATTTGTGGCGCCTGTGGATCGACTTTTTTTATCTGAGCCAAAAGATCTAAGGTTGATTTGATGGCTCGCTGCTTGTGCGCGCGCTCTAGGTCTACCAATAACCACCACAAAGCAGAAGGTCCATTTCGTTTAGCAAAGGTCTCAGGAGCAATTAGAGGTTGCTCTAGGGGCTTCATAAGACAAGTTTCAGCTTGGTAACGAAGCAACAATAGCTGATCATTCAGTTCATTGTTATTAAGGTGTTTAGCCGCAAGGTCGAGAGCCGTGCCACACTCATTGCGAGCAATATAGACTCGGCCAAGCTCGGAAATAACTAACGAGTTTTCAGGCTCAAGCTTAAGTGCTTCTAATAATTTTTGTTGAGATTGAACAGGCTCTGCCTTTCGTAAAGAAACTGCCATTTCAAAAAGTTGCTGCGCGTTTTCCGATATAAAAACTTCGCTGATCTCAGCGATTGCTTTTTTTATTTCTGCATAATTTTGAGATTTTGAGTTCTCTCGTTTGAGTGCGCGATACAAAAGCGAAATAGCCTGGAGTCTCTCATTTTGTAGCATGAGATTTTGTGCGCGTTCAATGGTGGCGCTGGCCGTTTCGGTGTTGGCTGTGACGCTTTTTTTGGCGTCAACAAATTGAAGAAAGAAAAAAGCCACGCTAAAAAGCATGGCTCTTAATTGACGGTTTCGGTTCATTAGTTTTTCTTAAATGATTTAAGAACGATAGTAACCTGACCAAGCTGGCTTGGCTGAACTGTCTTGAGCATTCCAGAAAGAGGAATGGCTTGTGGGTTCATCCACATATTGATTTCTTGGTTTTGTTGTTTATCTTTAAGTCTTGCGTGGATAGCATCAAAAGTGCCTGCCGGAACAGTGACTTTGCTCTCTTTAACTTCGATAACTTCAACATCTTGCTCTGGTGGCGTTTGTTCTTGACCGTTTACGATCATCTTTTTGATTTCGCCAGTATTAGGGTCCATCAAAATTTGCACCTGCTGTTTGCCAGCAAAACCCAAGTCCATATTCTGATCCATCCAGATACCATCAGCGCCAATTGAACGTACTGACATTACCATAGTGCCCTTAATAAAGCCCATGTCGATGTTGTAGTTATTTGTGTCGCCAACTTTCCAGTCAAGAGCTTGCGTTTCAGCTTGGCTCATAATCGCAGATTCATTGATAGATGTGATAACATCTACGACTGAAGGTGCTGCTTGTGCGTTGATTGATAGTCCCAAAACAAGAGACATTAATAATGATTTCATCATATTGTATTCCTCCTTGAACAATTGATGACCTAATCAGATCACGCCTCAGTTTGGAGTCAATACTTTATGCCTAACGCCCCGCTTCGGGATTAAGTTTCTTTGTAGGAGTTTACAAGGACTTGTCTTGGCTTGCTGCCATTGGCGGGCCCAACAACTCCCTCTTTTTCAAAAATCTCAATGATTCGCGCTGCTCGCGGATAACCTAATCTAAATTTTCTTTGTATAAGCGATGCGCTGACTTCCTTTTGGTCAGAAGTCCAAGAAAGAATCTCATCATATCTCTCGTCGTATGCTTCCTCACTAAAACCTTCGCCACCAGCGCCACCAGCTCCGGCTTCGGCACCTTCGCCGCTAAAACCCTCAAGAGCTTTTAGTCCCGCAGGATCAAATTCTGGCTCGGCTTGCTTAGACCAGAAAGTAACCACATTAGAAATTTCCTTGTCTGAAACGTAAGGACCATGGTGACGAGTGGGTTTGCCCACGCCAGGAGCCAAGAAGAGCATATCTCCATTTGGCAGCATTCTTTCTGCACCCGAATCATCAATGATAATTCGTGAGTCCATTTTACTCGCAACTTTTAGGGCAATACGACCTGGGATGTTTGTTTTAATAAGTCCCGTAACAACATCTTTGCGCGGCGACTGAGTCGCAAGAATAATATGAATACCACAGGCACGTGCTTTTTGTGTCAGTCGCTGAATTGGCTCTTCAATATTTTGTTTTTCAACGATCATCAAATCCGCCAACTCATCAACTACAATTACAATGTAGGGGAGTGGCTGGTAGTAATAGGTTTCATTGCGCTGACGATTGTCTTCAAAGTCTGTATTAATTTGTTCGTGTTGCTCAATATCTTCTTTTGAAAGATCCGCAATTTTTTCGTTAAAAACTTCGATCTTGCCAGCACCAAACTTCGAAAGAGATCGATAACGTTTTTCCATTTCACGCACAGCCCACTTAAGTGCAGAAGCTGCTTTTTTGGGTTCTGTAATGTGCGGTAAAATCAAGTGCGGCACTTCCGAGAAGGGGGCTAGATCCACCATCTTTGGATCAATAAGTATTAATCTCAACGTCTTGGGGGAGTGTCTAAATAAAAGACCCGTAATAATCGATCCGGTTAGAACAGACTTACCAGACCCCGTAGTCCCGGCAATGAGTAAGTGTGGCATTTTTCGAAGATCAACAACCTTAGGCTTGCCATCAACTTGTCTGCCAATCGCCATTGGTAGGGCGACATCTTCCTGCCAAAATGTGGGCTCTGCAACGAGATCTTTATAGTAAACCGTCTCACGCTTTAAGTTTGAAGTCTCAATCCCCACAACATCTGTTCCCGGAATGTGTCCAACAACACGCACTGACTCGCTAGAAAGAGCCAACGACAGATCGTCCTCAAGCTCAGAAATTTTTGAGATCTTCACATCTGCATTGGGTTTAAATTCATACATAGTCACAAGAGGGCCTGGCTTAGCGTCAACAATCTGCCCCTCAATAGAAAAGTTTTTAAGTTTGTCGACAAGAAGATCTGCTTTGCGCTGAATTTCTGACTTGTCAATTTTAACTCGCGAAGCCGGTGGGTCTTCTAACAACGAAAGCTTTGGCATTTGCCAATTTGCCACTCGTCTTGGCGGTTTTACTTTAAGAATTACTTTTCTCTTAGCTGCAAGCCTAATAGCTGGCGTTTCTTCTTCGCCATCGTCTTCTGAAGTGTCTTCGTCGTCCACATCAAGATCTTCTTCCGAAGAGTCTTCTTCTTGAAGCTCAAGCTCTTCCTCTTCAATTTCTTCAGCCTTAACGGCCTCATTATTTTTTTGTGGCTTTAAGGGAAGTTGCTTTCCAGACTCAACAAATTTCTCTTCTCCTAGGGGAAAAAAGGGAATGCTTTTTGTTTTCTTACTACTATCTTTTCTAATGCTGTCTAATTTAAAGTTGAAGATCTTTTTCCATGGAACACTCTGTAGACGATCTAAAAGAGAGCGAGGGGTTTCTGTTAACTCCTGAAGTGAGCGCTCAAAAAAGAACACAGTAAGCAACAACATTGCAGACCATAAAACAACTTGCGCTCCAACAGAGTTGAGCGCGCTCACTAAGCCCTGAGAAAGACCAAGCCCAAGAAGTCCACCAATATAGATTTGCTCAGAGTAGAGTTTTGTTAGTGGAAAATAGAGATTCAATAATGTTGCAGAACAAATGACTAATAACGTAGCCCACAAATAACGTGTGTCTTTTAAAGAGAAACCTTCGCCGCGAAAGACATCAACGCCAAGCTTTCCCAATCCCAGCACAATAACCCATGACGAGAGGCCAAAGGCTTGCAATAGCAAATCAGCCAAGAAGCTTCCGACAACGCCACAATAGTTGGTGGCTCTGAGGCCTTGGCCGATAGAATTAAAGGATGGGTCTTGGGGGTTGTAGCTGGCCAGGGCTAAAGCCAAAAAAAGTCCAATTCCTAGAAACCCAATAGCTGCAACATCATGTCGAAATCTTTTGAAAATTTGGCTCATTTAAAAAATTTACGAAATATTCGGCAATCTGTTAAGTACCTATCCCAGTACCTTGACTTTAGGGCGGGATAACAGGACAAACAACCAGCTTATATGATCAAAATAAATGAGATTTTTTTTAGTATTCAGGGCGAAACGACTTACGCAGGACTGCCAACTGTTTTTGTTCGCACCACTGGGTGCAATTTGCGCTGCACTTATTGCGACACGAAGTATTCTTATTACGAGGGTGACTTTCGCGGCCTTGATAGTGTTATCGACGAAGTTAAATCTTACGGCGCTCAATATGTTTGCATAACCGGTGGCGAGCCTCTACTGCAAAAATCTTCCTTAGAGCTTATGACTCGTTTGTGTGATTTGGGCTATAAGGTTTCTTGCGAAACAAGTGGCTCAAAATCAATATCTGGTGTTGATCCACGAGTGAAAGTTATTCTTGACGTCAAAACTCCAGACAGCGGTGAGCCTAATACTTTTTTGATGGAGAATCTCACGCTTGCCACGCCCAGCACGGAATTTAAGTTTGTGATTTGCTCCGAAAAAGACCTCGATTGGTCAGAAAATTTCTGTCGTCAACATGATTTATTTGAAAAATACGTCGTGTTATACAGCCCGTCCCACGGCCAAGTGCTTGAACGCTGGTTGGCAGAACAGATTTTGCAAAAAAAATCATCTGCAAGGTTGCAATTGCAGCTACATAAGTATATTTGGTCATCCGACACACGCGGAGTTTAATTTGAAGACTTACTAAACCTCTTTAGTTCGTCTCCAGCAAAACATGATGAGTATAATTGGGAGCAACATGACGCCGAACTTGAATAGTTCTGATAATCTTTTTGTCGCAAATCTTCAGTCTGTAAGCCTTGAGAAGCTCGTTAAGAGCAAGCTCGAAGTTCTCTTCGCCCAACAAAAAGAAGCGCAAGTAGACTTAAATGGCTTGTACAATGTGGTTATGGAACAAGTTGAAAAACCACTTATCGAGCTAGCACTTCGCAATTATAACGGCAATCAAGTTAAAACAGCTCAAATGCTTGGTATTAACCGCAATACTCTAAAGAAAAAAATTGATAACTATAAAATTCGCGTAAAGAAATTGAACTAATTTTTCTTACCGAGTCATTCAGCAGCGGGCCGCCTTGTTTTTCATCTCAGTTTAGGCTCGCAATTTTTTAATAAATTGTGTCTAATGGGATGAAGCGAATGGGGGGGCCATGAGCACACGAATTCCACCTCATAATATTGAAGCCGAACAATCGATTATTGGCGGCCTCATGCTAGAAAGCGAAGCTTTGGATCAAGTTATTGATCTTATTGCCGCTAGAGATTTCTATAAACCTGCTCATCAAAAAATATTTGAAGTTATTCAACAGCTTCATAATAAAAACCAGCCTATTGATATCATAACTGTCAGCAACTCCCTGCAAGCTCAGGGTGATTTGGATAATATTGGTGGACCAGAATATCTTGTTGGCATTATGGCCGGCGTTATTTCTGCAGCAAATATTCTCAGCTATGCAAAAATTGTCAGAGATAAGGCTGTTCTTCGTAGATTGATTTCTATCAACTCAAGCCTTATTGAGCGCGCCTATAATTCTGATTTTGTCGATGTTGAATCCTTTATTGATACTGCAGAAACAGAGATCTTCAAGCTTGGTGAAAATAAAGCACAAGCTGGCCTCGTTGGCTCTATGGAGATTGTAAAGTCTAGCATTATGCAGATTGAAGAGCTCTATAAAAGAAAGTCTGAAATCACGGGTCTTGCTACTGGCTTTACTGATTTAGATAAAATGACAGCGGGTCTACACTCGGGAGAACTCACGATTGTTGCTGCTCGTCCATCCATGGGTAAAACTGCATTTTCATTGAATCTCGCCACTCATATTGCCGTCAGACAGAAAAAGACCGTCGCTTATTTCTCACTAGAAATGGGTAAAGAGTCTATGATGATGCGTATGTTGGCTGCTGAGGCCAAGGTCAGCATGGGAGAGATCAGAAATGGCAAGATCCAAGACTCTGCTTGGCCCAAGTTGATAGCTGCTGCCGGCGCGCTCTCAGAAGCACCCATCTACATTGACGAAACTCCGGGCCTGTCACCATTTGAGGTGCGTGCTCGTGCCCGTCGTTTAAAAGCACAGCACGGTCTTGATTGTATCATGATCGACTATATTCAGTTGATGAGCTTAAAGACAAAAACCGACAGCCGAGAAAGAGAAGTTGCGGAGATTTCTAAAGCACTTAAAGCCATTGCCAAGGAACTACAAATTCCAGTGATTGCACTGGCACAGTTAAACCGTGGCGTTGAGGGTCGTGCTGACAGAAGACCGATGCTTTCTGACTTACGTGAATCTGGTTCTATCGAGCAAGATGCCGACGTCATCATGATGCTATATCGTGATGATTATTATGACAAAGAAGATCCAGATAAGCAGGGTCATGCTGAAGTTATTATCGGTAAACAGCGTAACGGTGCTACTGGAACTGTAAAGCTTCGTTTTGATGCTAAATTCAATCGCTTTAGAGATTTGGATTCTGAGTATGTAAGTTCAGCTCCACCTCCACAAGCGCCACCACCAATGCCTATGGGAACAAAGCCTAAAAACTTTGCCCCTGGTGCTGGGCTCTAACAAATTATTCTAGTCCTCATAATTCGCAAGACTAAGGCCCAAAGCTGGGCCTTTTTCTTTTATCTTTATTGAGTTCCAACTAACCCATTGATGCAATGGCCTTGTCATTAAAATAGAACCCCATCCGCAGCATGGAGGCTAACGTGGGAAATGCATTGTTTAAATGTGTTGTTGAGGCAACTGGACTGCCTCAAGATACTTGTGAGTCTGAATTTAAAGAAGTGCTATCTAAATATGGAAAGAACCCCGAAACACTCACCTTAGAAGAACTGCGAGAGGTCATCGCAGAATTTCTCCAAGACTCGCTCTTAGAATTATCAGAACACTAAACTAACGGATGGCTTTTCTTATGCGCCATCTGTGTCTCTCAAAAATAAAAAAGCCCCACCATTTTCAGGAGGGGCTTTTGAGTTTTAAGAACAAGTTTTACATGCGCTCAACAGCAATTTGAATCTTTGCTTCTAAGCCTTCTCCGTAACGGATTACAGCTTTGTGAGTGCCCAATACTTTGATTGGCTCCTCAAGATGAATATCTCTTTAGAGATATCATTAGTTGTAACTGTTCCGAACAACTTATCATTGTCGCCAGCATTAACTTTAAAGCTAACTGTAACGCCAGTGATTTTGCTCAGAAGAGCTTGTCTTTCTGCTATTGCTTTTTTCTTTTTCGCATCAGCAACACGCTTTAAGTGTTCCCACTCTTTAACTCTTTTTTCAGTCGCTTCAACAGCTAATTTGCGAGGAAACAAAAAGTTTCTAGCGAAACCTTCAGATACGTTTACAAGCTCACCAACTTTACCAACTTCTTTAACATCTTTTTGAAGAATTACTTTCATAAAAATTCCTACTTTCTTAGTTTTCCTCAGGCGCCTTTAGCTTCCAGTTGCGAATGCGCTTTCTGAAGTCCAACCAGTAATCGAAAAAACCCACGGCACTTACGAGAATTACTAACTGACCCACAATTAGAAAATAAGTGAGCATTCTCGTAAAAAACCCGGCTCTTATCGAGATTAATAATGTTTCTAGCACAGCAATGCCCTGGAAAAAGTAGAAAACAACACTTATGTTCACTACGTTAATGGCAATTATTGCTGTGACCTTCCACTGTTCACCCACCATTGTTAGCAGAAAGGCCACCATCGTGAGCCAAATGAAGAAATCTGGCATGCGATAGTCTAACAACTTGAGCTGAGTCGCGGCGGTCATTTTGGAAAGTTTCATCCAATAGAGGGCACGCTTCTCAAAAATAAGTCCCATAGCTAAAACTAAAGTAATAAAAATAGCCGCAGCAGAGGGGACTTGCTGATACAACACTTGAGGATCCAGCTTCACCTGTGGGTTTGCACTCCCAACCTGTGTCGCAATCTCTTGTATCGTCTTCATCAGCACTTCTGATGGAATCTGACCTGTTGTTTTAATTGCGCCATATGTGCCACCAAGAACAATAACTGCCCCAAGAGCAATGGCGATAACACCAGACAACCACCAGTTTAGCTTCTTCATTTCTAGTTCTGTATATGCCCCCAAAGTCATCCAAACAGAGCACACAAGAATAGCAAATGGATAAGCCTTAATTGCCAAAAAGAATCCAGTGGCTAAAAGTCCCGTCGCAAAATAGAGGCGGCGACCATAAGCCAGCCTCAGAGCTCTAAAAAATGGGGCTCCAAAAATACCGCTCAATGCTGTCAGGAAAACAGCCAGCAGAGAGACAGAAATACTACGCGGTAAAATGGATTTCATTTTCAATAAGCCCTGAGACCCTTTAAGGATTACTCAGCTCTTTCGGCGCGAGCTGCAGCAAACGCTGCTTTACGAGCTTGAATTTTTGCTTCACGCTCTTTTTCTCTATTGGCAGACTCTTGAAGACCTTTTTTGAAAGCTTCAAGATGCTTTACAAGAGAAGTTCTCTCGTCTAAGCGAGTGTGCATAAAGCGAACAACTTTGTCGCTAATACGCATTACACGCTCAAGCTCTGCGATAGTAGAAGGATCTGCTTCGAAAGTTGAGTGGAAGTAGATACCCTTTTTGATTTTCCCGATAGGGTTCGCAAGAGTTCTCTTTCCCCAAGTTTCAAGAGAGTTGATAGAGCCCTTAGAGCCTTCGATGATTCCCTTATTTTTTCTGAAAATCTCTTTTTGCTCTTCGAGGTTCGTGTCTGGGTGAAGAATCACCACAACCTCATAAGGTCTCTTTAATTGAGTCTTAGTAAGTTCCATTATTTATCCTTTCGGTTTAAAGCCCCACCCACATTTGAGGGAGCAAGGATGACTTTTTGTGTCTTAGGGGTTTACCACGGCTTTAGCCTAAGCACAAGCATTAGGCAATTGAGCCCTTTCTTTCTTCGCGGTAGTCTAGAATACATATGGTCATATACTTAGAAGTCATAGGTGGCACCGATCAGGGCCTCAAATTCAAAGCGGAACAAGGCCTACAGATTGGCCGGAGCCGCGGCCAAATCCAATTAAATGACCCTAAAATCAGTGGTCTTCATGCAGAAATTCAAAAAAACGAGCGCGACCAATGGGTTTTGGTAGACCTTGGTTCCTCAAATGGCCTGATTATAAATGGTAGAAAAGTCAAAAAAATCACACTTTTACCAAATGTCGTCTTTGAGGTTGGTCGGACTCAACTGCGAGTATTGGCTCTTGAAGAAGAGGTTGCCGAAGCCCTCGGAAACATCATTACTTGGCGCCATCAGCTCACAGCTTTATTGAGCTCAGAAGCCTTAACCAACCAACCGCCGGCAATTGCCCCAGAGCCCCTAAGTCAGGCTCTAAAATTGCGCTTTATTCAGGGTATTCAGGCTGATCAAGAGTTCACCATTGGATATGTGCCTCGTTTGGCTGGCTCCCGCTCCCTCGATATCGAACTTCAAGATGAACATGCCCCAGAAGAGGCTTTCCGTATTCACGCAGGGCCCAGACAGCCTTTTATCGAAAACTTAGCGCCCACGCGAGTTCAATTAAATAAAAAAACCTTTTCTAAAGAACCCCTCAATGATGGTGATGTGATTTCTTACGGAAACTCTCTCATCAAAGTAGCTTACTTACCTTAAGGATTCTAAAACTATGAAAACCACCGCACTAGAGTCAGGCTACGTTAAAAGTTTTGATGGCACCCCCATTTATTATGAAGCCCGAGGCGAAGGGGAGCCCATCATCCTCGTTTATGGCATTGCGTGTTTGATCAATCATTGGCATCACCAGATTGAATATTTTTCTCAAACTCACAAGGTCATCGCCTTTGATCTGCGTGGACATCATAAAAGTCAGCCCATAGCAGACATGCGAAACCTTAAAATGAAACATCTCGCAAAAGATATTCAATGTCTGTTAGAAGGATTAAATCTCCAATCGGCTCACTTTATGGGTCACTCCTTTGGAGCTCCTTTACTACTAGAGGTTTTTGATCTCCACCCGCAAATGGTTAAATCCATGGTGTTTATTAATGGCTTCTCCAAAAATCCAGTGAAAGGGATGTTTGGCCTTAACGCCGTTGAGTCCATCTATAAAGTTGTAAGTCAGCAATATAACAACCATCCTGACCTGTGGAAAAGCCTGTGGAAAGTGGCTGTAGACAATCCTCTCTCAATGATTCTCGCTGGTGCCGTTGGTGGATTTAACTTACGTCTTTCTGAGTTTAAAGATATTGAGGTCTACGCTCGCGGTGTTTCTCGTATGGATTTAAAAATCTTTTTAGATCTCTTTGAAGAGCTTATGAATTTTAACGGTGATATTATTCTTCCCAAAGTGAACATACCCACGATGATTATCTCTGGAGAAAAAGACAACGTGACCCCCCAGAAGTTTCAGCATGACTTTCATGATGCCATTGTGGGATCTGAATTTGTGCTGGTGCCCTACGGTTCACACTGCACTCAATTAGACTTTCCTGATTTCATTAACCTAAAGATATTAGACTTCTATAAGCGCCACTTCTCTTAATTAGAGCTTAGGCGCTTTTCAAGCTCACTAAAGACCTTTGCATTCCACGCATTTTTCTCCCAAGCAGTGATGGCAGACTTTGCAGAATCATCTAGGGGAATGTCCTTGTTTTTAGGTCGCGCCAGCAACTCCGTAAATCCAGAGTACGAGTTGAGGTTGCCCGTGACGTTTGAAAGGTAGCTCCCTTTTTTGGCTGTCTTGAAGTTCTCGACAAGATCATCGTAATCTTTGGGACCCCAGTCGGGAGAAAGCCCGGGAAGATAGCCATTCTGATTTTTTCCGTGAACCATTGAAAGACGAACTTCTCTTTCCAAATCCTTAGTCGTCATTTTTTGTAAAGCTTCTGCCATTCTTTTTTCGGCCACTATCATTTGCTCACCAGCCTCAAGCTTGGTTTTGGCTGAGAGGGGGGAGGTGAGCTTTAGTGTTTTGATTAGAGACTGATTGAGGGTTAGATTTTTACTTGCGGCCACTGCTGCTGATGTTAGCGTTTGATTCACTTTTGCAGTTTTTCCCGCAATCTGTAAGGGCTTAAATGGATTCACCATTGCAAAAACCGCATAGCAAGCCATTTCAAAGTTCTTGTTATCGTTCAAACACTGAAATTTGAGTTTCTGTTTTTCAAACTCACTTCGTAAAACGCTATAAAATTCCTTAGCGCTGAACTGTGGCGCCCTAATCTGCCCAGCCATTATAGATTTAAAAAAAGCAATGGTGTCTTTTGCAGTATCCTCAAAGTTTTCAGGTAAAGTTTTAAGGCAAGTCATCGCTATTTCTTCAGCAGATTCTAGCGGCAGGCGAGGTGGAGATGGACTGCAACTTCTCGCCTCTTTTAATAAATCAGGATTCTGCGTAAAAAAATCTGAACAGTTGTGTGCTGCCATCTCTATTTCACAAGATAGTGTTTTTAAATCTTGGAGTGCTGATTTTCCAGAACAGACCTGAGCTGCGGATGCTGAGGAAAAGACGGAAAAAAAGACCAGCGCTAGCACTATTGTTTTCATAATTATTTATTTTAATAGAGGATAGCTAATAAGTCCTAAAAAAATAAAAAAAAGAGCTCCGAAAAGGAGCTCCTTTCTAGATCAAGGTTTAGCTTCAATTATCGGAAAGCAACCTTACTAATATCAAACCCGTAGCGAGTTACAGAGTCATCTGATGTGAAGACAAGGCGCGCATAGTTGCCTTTTATAACAGCACTAAAAGTTTCATCATTACGACCAGAAATTGTGTCCACAAGTTTTCCAGTGCGATCATAGATTGCAACTTTGTCGTAGTCTCTTTCTGTATCAAAGCGCTCAAAGAAGATAGAAATTTCATTAGCTCCCGCCACTGTAATTTCATAACTTTCATTGATTTTATCTCCATAGGGGTGCGCTGAAGATAGAGAATAGGGAACTGTTTTCCAGTTTGCTGGGTCATTTGCGTCTGGAGGCGCCTGAGTGTTTGTCAGTGTAGTATAAGCGTTAGCAATACCACCAGACTTTACTTTACCTCTTAAGCCAGGGATCGAAACTGCCGTGCGAGTGATTCGTTCTTTCATTTCTACACCAGACATTTGTGGATTTGTAGAGGCCAACAGAACAGCGATGCCAGAAACATGTGGAGCTGCCATAGAAGTTCCAGACCACGAGTCAAAGCCACTTGTTGTTGTTGAAAGAATGTTTACGCCGGGGGCTCCAACGTGAACTTTGTTGCGACCATAATTTGAAAATGAAGCCATAGTCCCGCGGTTATCAACTGCAGCGACAGAAAGCACGTTAGCAACATCATAACTTGCAGGGTAGGTTGGGTTAGCATCATTATTGTTGGACTCATTACCAGCAGCTGCAACAAAAAGAGTTCCCGCTTTATTAGATCTCTCAATAGCTTCTTTTAGCAAGTCAGAGTGTCCTCCGCCGCCCCAAGAGTTTGAGAGAACTTTTGCGCCCATAGATGTAGCATAGTCGATAGATTTAATTGCATCTTCTAGAGAGCCGCCGCCATCCTTGCTTAAGAACTTAACGCCCATGATTTTTACATTCCATGCAACGCCGGCAACACCAACTCCATCATTACCGCGAGCACCGATTGTGCCGGCACAATGAGAACCATGGCCATGATCATCCAAAGGATTTCCACTAACTTGTCCACCAACAAAAGCTGCACCGTAAATATCATCTACAATACCGTTGCCATCGTCATCCACACCAGCCTTACCATTTAATTCGCGTGTGTTTGTCCACATGTTAGGCTTTAAGTCAGGAGAGTTATAATTCACTCCCGTATCAATAACAGCCACAACAATATTGGAAGAGCCTGTAGTGATATCCCACGCTTGTTCTGCGCCAATATCAACTCCAGCAACACCAGCACGTCTTTGAGAATCCTGTTGACCATTGTTTTTTAGGCCCCACAGCTGTCCAAACATTGGGTCGTTGGGCGTTTTATTAAAACGATAGTAGTAGTTAGGCTCAACAATATCCACGAGGGGATTATTTGCTAACGACTTAATTGCATGACTCTGAATCTCAATTGCAGGTCTTTTTACAACCACAATATTTTGATTTGGTATTGTTGATTTCACATAAGAGCCGAGCTCTTGTGATAAGTTTTTAAGCTGCATTTGTTGCAACTGTAAGTTTGGTTTTAATTTAACTAAGTATTCTCCAGGAACAGTTTCTGGTTGTGCAGAAGCTAAAACGTGCGAAGAAGAAATTAATAATCCTGCTGCCAGAACCTGTGATGCTCTACCGAGTAAGCCCTTCATTGATTCCCTCCTTGGATTCTTGAAGTTATGCCAGTTCCAAAATGGTACCAACGAGGGGTCGCTGTTGTTATTCGATTTTTTTTGATCTTCAGTAAATATTAAAAATCTGGATCATAGACCATTCAGCATACAGACCTTGGTCTGGTAAGATTTAAGCCTTTTTCTTTTTTACAACTTCATCCATAAAATCAAAGGTCATTTGATCTTTGATTTGAGGAAAAGATTTTACCTTATCAGGATTATTTAAAATCTCTGCTTTTTCACTCGGAGTTGTAACTCGCGTGCCTGTTGAAACATATATGAGATGTTTAATGAAAGCTTCTTTAGTGGCCTCAGAGCCTTCTTTGTGAAAACCAATTTCAAGCATCAACTCAGAAATCTTTTTCATTACTTTCTCCTCATGGCTCTTCGGGTTCTGGGCTGAGTTACTTGATGAAAGTCCTGATGATTTTTCTAAGGGATGCGCGTCTCACAATGAGAAGACAATGCTGCAGAGGAATTGGGTTAAAATAAAAAAAGCCCCGTGTTTTAACACAGGGCTTAAATTTCAATGACTTAGGGCGCCTAAGCTCCGCCGTCTGTTTCGTAAATTGGTGGCTGCTCAGTGGCAGCGGCAATTGCAAATTCACGGTTCATACGCGCAATGTAAGTGAGGCTAATGTCTTTAGGGCAGCTTGCTTCGCAAGCACCTGTGCTAGTGCAAGCACCAAAACCCTCAGCGTCCATAGTTGCGACCATGTTCAAGACGCGCTCTTTTCTTTCAACTTGTCCCTGGGGAAGATTTAGTAAGTGATTTACCTTTGCAGAAGTAAAAAGGGCTGCTGAAGCATTTTTACAAGAAGCTACGCAAGCGCCACATCCAATACAGGTTGCTGCTGCCATTGCTTCGTCTGCATTTGGTTTTGGAATTGGTACAGAGTTAGCATCTGGAGCGTTACCTGCATTGGCAGAAATAAATCCACCTGATTTGATGATGCGATCAAGAGCTGTGCGATCTACCATTAAGTCTTTAATAATAGGGAAGGCCGAGGCGCGCCAAGGTTCTAACACCAAGACGTCACCATCATTAAAGTTTCTCATGTGAAGCTGACATACCGTTGTGCTCTTCAGTGGGCCATGGGCTTCACCGTTGATCATAAAACCACATGAACCACAGATTCCCTCTCGGCAGTCGTGATCAAATGCGATTGGGTCGCCACCAGTTGCAATAATGTTCTCATTAACAGCATCTAACATTTCAAGGAAGGATGCGTCTGTTGAAACGCCCTTAGCTTCGTAATCACTAAATTGACCTTCGCCTTTGTTACCTTTTTGACGCCATACCTTTAAAGTCAGATTGATATTTTTTCCAGACATAGTTAACGCCTCTTATTTATAGCTTCTTGTTGCTAGTTTAACATTTTCAAATTTTAAATCTTCAATATGACGAGTTGGGGCTTTACCATCACCATTAAACTCCCAAGCAGCTACGTGACAGAATTTTTCGTCATCACGCTTTGCTTCGCCGTTCTCTTGATACTCTTCACGGAAGTGACCACCACAAGACTCTTCGCGCTCAAGAGCATCACGGCACATGAGTTCGCCAAGTTCAATAAAGTCAGCAACACGACACGCTTTTTCTAGTTCTGGATTTAAGAAGTTTGCTTCACCAGGAACTCTTACATTTTGCCAAAACTCTGTTTTTAGGTTCTGAATAAGGCCAATGGCTTTCTTTAATCCTTCAGCATTGCGGGCCATACCACAGTAGTCCCACATAATTCGCCCAAGCTCTTTATGGAAGCTTTCAACAGTGCGCTTACCCTTAATAGACATGAGCTTGTTGATTTCTGATTTTACGCTTTCAGATGCACCCCTAAAAGCATCGTGATCAGTAGAAACTTTTTCAAGCTTAGTGTTCGCTAAGTAGTTACCAATTGTGTATGGCAACACGAAGTATCCATCTGCTAAGCCTTGCATAAGTGCAGATGCACCCAAGCGGTTTGCACCGTGATCAGAGAAGTTTGCTTCTCCAGCAACAAACAAACCAGGAATCGTAGACTCAAGGTTATAATCTACCCACAAACCACCCATAGTGTAGTGTGGAGCAGGATAAATTCTCATCGGCATTTCGTAAGGATTTTCACCCGTAATTTTTGCATACATCTCAAACAAGTTACCGTAACGCTCAGAGATTTTATCTCTTCCCAAGCGCTTAATAGAGTCAGCAAAGTCGAGATAAACAGCTTGTCCAGTTTCGCCAACGCCATAGCCCTCATCAATTCTAAACTTAGCTTGACGAGAAGCTACGTCACGAGGAGCAAGGTTACCAAAAGACGGGTAAATACGCTCAAGATAGTAATCTCTTTCGTTTTCAGGGATGTCAGATGGGTGTCTCTTATCGCCCTTCATCTTAGGAACCCATACGCGTCCGTCGTTACGAAGAGACTCAGACATAAGAGTCAACTTTGATTGGTTTTCTCCATGCACTGGAATACAAGTTGGGTGAATCTGTGTGTAGCATGGGTTCGCAAAATAAGCGCCACGCTTATGGGCCCTCCACGCTGCTGTTACTGCGCACGCCATGGCGTTTGTAGAGAGATAAAAGACGTTTGAATATCCACCCGTAGCTAAAATAACTACATCAGCCTCATAGGATTCAATTTCGCCAGTAATAAGATTTCTAACAACAATTCCACGCGCCTTACCATCTACTATAACCAGATCTAACATTTCACGACGAGTGCGAAGGTCCACTTGACCAAGCTCCACCTGTCTCATCATTGACTGGTAAGCTCCCAAAAGAAGCTGTTGACCAGTTTGGCCACGAGCATAGAAAGTTCTTGAAACTTGCGCGCCACCAAATGAGCGGTTTGCCAAAAGACCACCGTACTCACGCGCTAAAGGAACTCCTGTAGCAACAGCTTGATCGATAATGTTTACCGAAACCTCAGCAAGTCTGTAAACGTTAGCTTCGCGCGCTCTAAAGTCACCACCCTTAACTGTGTCATAGAACAATCTGTAAATAGAGTCGCCGTCATTTTGATAGTTTTTTGCGGCATTGATACCACCTTGAGCCGCAACCGAATGGGCGCGACGAGGAGACTCATGAACACAAAATGCTTTTACTTTATACCCAAGCTCGCCAAGAGAGGCTGCCGCCGAGGCTCCCGCTAGACCAGTTCCAACAACAATGACAGAGTGTTTTCTTTTGTTGGCTGGATTCACAAGCTTCATGTTGAACTTGTGCTGCGTCCACTTGCTTTCGATTGAACCGCTCGGAATTTTTGAATCTAATTTATTTGCCATATTAGCTTACCTCTGAGTTGTTAGTTCGCAAAAAAGAATGCGTAGAGTGGTTGAGAAATAAAACCCGCAGCCACGATAACTGCGTAGGCATAACTTAGTTTTTGAAATACATGTCTGTTTTTTCTGTCCATCAGGCCAAGTGATTGAAATGTTGATCCAACACCATGGCTTAAGTGAAAGCCCATAAGCACCAATGCAACTAAGTACCACATTGTGTAGATAGGGCTTTGGAAAGACTCTATCACCAAACGATAAAGATCTCTCATCACCACGCCGTCAACTGTTGTCTCATAGTAGGTGCCAAACTTAAAAGAAGCGATGTGGATGATGATAAATGCCAACAACACGCTTCCCTGAACTGCCATGGTCTTAGAAGCAAGACTTGCTTTCTTTTCACCAGCAGGTGTCGCTGCATATCTGCTGCCCTTGGCTTTTCTGTTGTTAATAGTCAAAGAAACCGCACAGAAAACGTGAGCCAACAAAGCGCTGATAAGCACAGCTTCTACCACATAGATAAAGTTTCCACTTGTGAGCAAGTGCCCATAGGCATTGTAGGCATCGGCACTAAAAAACATTAACAAGTTTCCTGCCATGTGACCCAACACAAATCCAGCCCAAATTAAGCCGGTGACTCCCATAATATATTTCTTACCGATCGTAGAACGCAAAAATCCCACCATAGGAAATTAACCCCTTCTGACTATTGTTTTTCAATTGAGTTTCATGTTTATTTTTACTCTCGCGACCCCAGATTGTCTATCTGCCATGCTTTGTTTTGCGACACGTTAAATGTATAATATGGTTTCGTCTTTTTCAGAACTGCTATAGAACAAAAGCTCTTATAAACCGAGGATAAAAGCATGAAAATTTTTGTCTGTGTAAAGCAGGTTCCCGATACTGAAACCAAAATCAAAACCGCTGGAAATGGCATAGATATTAACGGCATCAAGTGGGTTATGAATCCCTATGATGAGTACGCCGTAGAAGAGGCCATCAAAACTCGTGACGCCAACCCTGGTTCACAAGTGTGGGTTGTTACTGTTGGACCAAAGGCTCGTGTTGTGGAAGTGGTAAGAACTGCTCTTGCTATGGGTGCCGATGAGGGCATCGTTATCAACACTGATTTAGCTCTTGATACCTATGCAACAGCTAAGGCTCTATCTGAAGCAATTAAAGCTGAGGGCGGCGCCAAGGTTGTTTTTACTGGCAAACTTGCAATCGATGACAATGCCTCTTCTGTTCCACAGATGGTGGCAGAAATGTTAGCAGTTCCTCATGCAACCGTAGTTTCAAAGTTCTCTCTAGCATCAGAAAAAATCACTGCCGAAAGAGATATTGAAGGCGGCGCCAAAGAAGTTGTAGAGCTGATGGCTCCAGCGGTGGTTGCGGCCAACAAGGGCCTTAATATGCCTCGCTACGCTAGCTTGCCAGGAATCATGAAAGCTAAGAAAAAAGTTATCAAAGAACTTGAGGCCTCTGCCCTAGGTGTCAGCGAAAGCGACATCAAAGTAAAGCACGTTAATTACTCTCTGCCTGCTGAAAAACCAGCTGTAAAAATGCTTGCTGGAGACAGCAGCGCACAGGTGGCAGAATTGGCAAGCTTACTACGCAATGAAGCTAAAGTGATTTAGGAGTTTAAAATGTCTAAAATTCTTGTTTTTACTGAAAATCAAAATGGCCAAATTAAACGCAGCTCGCTTGAATTAATCCAGGCCGCTGCAAAGTCTGGCTCTCAAGTTGTTGCTCTTGCTTTAGGCTCTCACGCCAAAAACCTTGCCACTCAAGTTGCAGACAGCGGAGCTCAAGAGCTTCATATTTTTGCAGATGCTACCCTTGATAGTTACAATCCCGAGCTTTTTAGTTCTGCTGTTCAAGCTGTTATCGAAAAAACGGCTCCTTTTTTGGTTCTTGCAAGCGCATCCTCAGCTGCGAAAGATCTTTTTCCAAAAGTAGCTGCACGCTTGGGGGCTGGTGTGGCTTCTGATTGCACGGAGCTCACCATCAAAGGAACAGAAATCAAAGCTAAAAAGCCTTTGTACTCTGGAAAATGTTTTGCTGAAGTTCAGTTTGCACAAAACAATCTAAACTTTGTAATTATGCGACCAAATCAATTGCCGGTAGAGAACATGGCTCAAGGCAAGACAGCAACTGTTCACGAACACGCGCTTAACAAGCCTGATTTAAAAACTATAATTAAAGAGGTGGTGCGTGGTGCCTCTGAAAAACTAGATCTTACTGAAGCCAATATCATCGTCAGTGGTGGGCGTGGTTTAAAAGATCCAGCTAACTTTAAGATTTTAAATGATTTGGCTGATGTGCTTGGTGCTACCGTGGGGGCTTCTCGCGCTGTAGTTGATGCTGGCTGGGTTTCTCACGACATGCAAGTGGGACAAACGGGTAAAACTGTTGCTCCGACTTTGTATATTGCCGTTGGAATTTCAGGAGCTATTCAGCATTTAGCAGGAATGAGCGGAAGCAAAGTCATCGTTGCTATCAATAGCGATGCTAATGCGCCAATCTTCCAAAAAGCAACTTATGGCATCGTTGGTGATGCTCTTGAAATTGTGCCCAAGTTGACCGAGGAATTTAAAAAGCTTTTGAATTAATAATGATTCGAAAATACTTTTTATCTTCTCTAGTTTTTATTATTTACAAGCTCCTGTACTGGACTTGGAAAATTAAAATCGTCGAGCCGCCTGAAATGACGGCGGCTCTTAAAAATCACACTCCATTTATAATTTCCCACTGGCATGGCGACGAACTCGCGCTAATTCATCTGGCTAAATATCTTAGAATTGCAACCATCGTATCTACTTCCAAGGACGGTGAGCTTATGAGCACTGTCTTAACATGGCTTGGTGCTAAACAAACTCGCGGCTCTTCAACTCGAGGTGGGGCTAGTGCCCTAAAGGGACTCATTCGGCTTGTTAAAGAAGGCAACAATGCCGGTTTTGCTGTTGATGGACCCAAGGGCCCTATTTACAAAGTAAAGCCTGGTGTTTTTGAACTATCCCGCCTTCTTCAGGCTCCTATTTATGCTGCCGGAGTAGCCTGCGACAGTGCTTGGCATTTTCCAAAAGCATGGAATAAAACTTTTTTACCGAAGCCCTTTGCTAGAATTATTATTTATTGGGTGGGCCCAATACCAGCAGCAACCAAAGATGTAGATCCTCGCGATCCGCAGCTAGCTGAAAGTCTAGAGATGAAGCTTTGGGACGCCCAAGTTTTGGCGCAAAAGACGATTGCTGGTAACTTATAGTAGACCCATTAACTACTTAACTTTTAAAAAGGATTTTAAAAGTATGAAATCATCATTAGTACTTAGCATCTTGGTTGTTTTCTCGCTTTCGGCTTTTGCCCAAAAAGGCAGTGATGTTGTAGCAAGCATTGGCAACAAACGAATCACTCTTGACGAATTTAATAAAAAATTCAACGAAGTCAGACTTCAAACAATGAACCCTCCAACCAAAGCTCAGTTTCTTGAAGACTTAATTCGTTACGAAGTTGGGGTCCAAGAGGCAGAAAAGAGAAAGCTCAACAACGATCCCATCGTGCAAGAGCGTATGAAACAAGAGCTTTATAAGTCATTGTTAGAGAAAGACTTGGGTCAGACAGTTCAGAAAATTCAAGTTTCTGATAAAGAAATGAAGGACTGGTACGCAAAGAATCCAGAACTTAAAACATCCCATATCCTAATTGAATACAAGCCTGACGCAACTCCGGCACAAATTGCTGAAGCAAGAAAGCGCGCACAAGAAATTTTTGCAGAAGTTCAAAAATCAAAACGCCCCTTTGAAGAACTCGTAAAACTTTACTCTGACGACCCACTTAGCAAGCAGGTTGGCGGTGATGTTGGCTGGCAGTCACGAGTTACTTTAATGCCAAGCTACTATGAAGCTGCTCTCGGCATGAAAATTGGCGAAATCAGGGGCCTTATCGAAACTCCGTTTGGCTTCCACATCGTAAAACTTACTGGCAAAAGATCTTTTGAAAATGCCAATAAGCGACAAATTCGTGCGGCGGTGTTCGATGAGAAGAGAAGGATTGTATTTAACAATTATTTTGAGAAACTTAAGCGGGGCTATGACATAAAATCGAATCCTGCAGCGATTCAATAATTTATTAAGAGTAAAATGAGTAAATTAGTTCGTATGTTAGGCCCTGCAGTTGCAGGGCTTTTTATTTTAAGTGGATGTAATCTGGATCAGCAAAAGCTGATGAATAAACCTGTTTTGGTGGTGAATGAGCATAGCTTAACCACTAAGGACTTTGCCAATAAGCTTGCTAAAAGACTGAAAAACTTTGACTCGCTTGCAGCCAAAGATCCCCAGAATGTCGCTCGCACAAAAGAAGAGATACTAAAAGAGTTTATGATTCGATCTTTTATCGAAGACTTTGCCGTAACAAAAAAAATTACTGTTTCTGACTCTGAGTGGGACCTGGAAGTTAATCGACTTAGAGCAAATTTTCCAGAAGACCTTACTTTTAGACGGGCCCTTGCAGATGAAAATATAACTTTCTCTGAATGGCGCAATGATATTAAGTTTAATTTGCTGCAAAAAAAGGTGTTCACCGAAATTGCCGCGGACTCTAAGCCTATAACTGATTTAGAAATTAAAAATCACTACAACGAAAATAAAGAAAAGTTTTATCGCAAAGAAAGAGTTTTTTTAAGCCAGATCGTTGTGGATGATGAGGCTAAAATTGAAGCTCTTAAATTGGGATTAAAAACTTCGAGCTTTAAAGACTATGCGGCAAAATATTCGATTACCGCCGACAGTAAAACCGGCGGTGTTGTTGGCTGGGTTGAAAAAGGGGCTGTAGATTATTTTGATCCCTTATTTTCAAAACCGCTAAACTCTCTTCAAACAGTTAAGAGTCCTTTTGGTATTCACTTGGTAAAAGTAGAAAAAAGAGTGCCTGCCGGATATCTTAGTGTTGATGAAGTAAAAAAGCTGGTGGTTTCAGAAATAAAGGCTCAACGCGAACAGGCGCTCTTTATGTCTTGGCTTGATAGTCAAATTCGAAGTAGTAAAGTGTTAAAAAATAAAGCTCTAATTGATGGGATGAAAGTTGAGACAGTGGATGAAAAATAAAGTCTTATTTACATTTTTCTTTTTACTACAAACTTATGCTCAGGCTCAGGTGCTCGACAAGGTACTTGCTGTCGTTAATAATGAGCCAATTTTAGCTTCAGATGTGGCTAGCCTGCAGAAAAATATTAATAAACCTGGAACTCTTGATGAGAATATTGTTCAGAATATCTTTAATGGCGCAAACCCCAAGAGTGAAAAAGAGGTTCTTAACTATCTTATATTTGAAAAACTTATTGCCTCCGAAGTCAAAAGACTCGGGTATGCAGTAACAGATGAACGCGCAGAGCAAGAGTTTAGAACAGTTGCCAAGCGAGCTCGCCTCTCCGAGGAAGAATTGGTAAAGGCACTCAAAGAACAGGGTGTAAATGTTGATGAATATAAGCAATTCTTAAAAGTGAAAATAGAAAAACAGACTCTCTTGGACTCAGAAATTATATCTAAACTTCGAGTTTCCGATGAAGAGGCTATTTCTGAATATGAAAAGAAAAACCCAGGAAAAAAAATCTCCACAAAAGAGTTCACATTGTCCCATATCTTTTTTAACCCCAAAAAGGGCTCTCCCGAGGCTGCTCTCGAGCGTGCTCGAGTCACTAGGGAAAAGCTTTTAAGTGGAACCTCTTTTGAAAAGTTGGCCAAAGAAAATAGCGAAGACCCTAATTTTGCTGACGGCGGAAGATTGGGCACATTTAAGTCTGGAGACTTTATGCCTGAGCTTGAGGAGGCAGTTAGCACTCTAAAGCCAGGCGATACAACTGGCGTAGTGCGCTCAAAAATTGGTTTTCATATTTTAAAGCTTAATAATGTTAATGTGATTCCAGATCCACGTTTTTCAAAAGAAAAGGATCGCATCAAAGAGTCTATTTTGACTCAAGCCTTTTCGTCGCAGTTTAAAAAGTGGTTAGAGAGCAAGCGCGAAGAGTCCTTCATACATATAAACCAATGAATAGAATAATCATCACAACTGGAGACAGTATTGGCATTGGGCTAGAGGTCACAACTAAGGCCCTATCTGGCATAAATATTCCGCGCCATACACAAATCATTCTTATGCGATCCAATAAGCCTTGTGGTCGCCATGCTGGCAAGTACATAAAGACTCTGCATTCAAAATTTAAAACCGTTGTGGTAAATACGCTCTCGGACGCCTTAACTGAAAAGGATCTTGAGAGCTTTGATCTTATCGATGTTGCCTCTGATCTGTCGCCCGCAGAATGGGTCGTGGAAGCAGCTTTAGCTTGTTACGAAAATCCCAAAAACATTTTAGTGACAGGTCCCACCTCCAAGGGTGAATTTCAAAATATAAAACCTCGTTCGGTGGGTCATACCGATCTCTTTAAAAAGCTTTTCTCAACAAAAGATCTTTACATGTTATTTGTAGGAAATAGCTTTAACGTCACGCTTGTCACGGATCATATTCCGCTTAAGGCCGTAGCAAAAGCACTTACACCCGATAAAATAGCAGCAGCCATTGAGCTATCACAAAGATTTTTAAATTCAAAAAAACCCTCTGCTCTCGTTGGCTTAAATCCTCACGCTGGAGAGAGTGGTATTTTAGGAAGCGAAGAGCATCATATGCAAAACAGTCTCTTTGCTCTGCTTAAAAAAAAGAAACTAAAGACAACGCCATTTCTCGTTCCAGACGCTGCCTTTTTGCCCAACAATTGGAAAAAATACTCTTCTTTTGTTTGCCTCTACCACGATCAGGGTCTGATTCCTTTTAAGATGATTCATGGCCACTCGGGCGGTGTTCATGTGACTTTGGGACTTCCTTTCTTGCGCCTCAGTGTAGACCACGGTACGGCAACAGATATTTTTGATAAAAACTGTGCTCAGTTCGGCTCCATGAAAGATGCGCTGGAACTAGCCTTCAAATTCACTCGACAATCTCGCAGTTGAGTTTTAAATTTTACTTTATTTTGGGAGAACCTGAACATGTATCAAGACGTCATTTTTAGAGAGTACGATATTCGTGGAGTCTACAACGGTCAATTTGATGACCAGTTTGCTTACCTTTTAGGTCGTGCTTATATTTCTTATATGCATAAAAATGCTGGCGTTACCTCTCCTGTAATTGCCATTGGTCATGACGCTCGTTTGAGCTGTGGCAATATCGTGAAGAACTTAGCACAAGGTATGATGGATTCTGGCGCTAAGGTGATTCATTTAGGAATGGTCACAACTCCGGTTTGTTATTTTTCTACTTTTGCTTTGCCTGAAGTAAAAGGTGCAATCCAAGTTACTGGTTCACACAATCCGCCTGAATATAATGGCTTTAAAATATCTGTGGGCAAGTCCACAATTTTTGGAGAAGAAATTCAAAAATTAAAACACATTATTAAAGCTAATGATTTTGTAAACGGGAAGGGCAGTGAAGAGAGCTTTGACATCAAACCTCTTTATTATGAGAGATATAAAAAAGAGTTTGGCGCAATTAAAGATACAAAAGTTGTTTTAGATTGTGGAAATGGCGCTGCTGGATCTGTTGTGAGAGGACTTTTTAGTGCGGTTGGATTAAATCCTAAAATTTTATTTGAAACACCAGATGGTACTTTTCCAAATCATCATCCAGATCCCACTGTTGAGCATAACCTCGTTGATCTTAAAAAAGCCGTTCTAGAAAGTGGCGCAATTTGTGGTATTGGCTTCGACGGTGATGCCGACCGCATTGGTGTGGTCGATCATACCGGAAGGATGGTTTATGGAGACGAACTCATGGTTATCATCTCCAGAGCTATTCTTGCAGAACAAAAGGGTGCAAAAATTATTGGCGATGTAAAATGCTCTGATCGTTTGTACCAAGATATTAGCAAACATGGCGGAGTTCCAATCATGTGGAAAACCGGCCACTCTCTGGTAAAAGAGAAAATTAAAATAGAGAAATCTCCTTTCGGTGGAGAAATGTCAGGCCATGTGTTTTTTGCAGATCGCAATTACGGGTACGACGATGCTCCTTATGCAGCATTAAGACTCATCGAAATTATTGCAAAGACTGGGAAAAACATTCCACAGTTATTAGAGGGTTTGCCGCCAGCTTTTAACACTCCCGAAATTCGAATTGATACCACTGAAGAAAAAAAGGTTCTTATTGTCGAAAAAATGAAAGAGGCATTCCCAGTTGGTGGCTCCGACTACAAAGTTGATCTAACTGATGGCATTCGTTTGAGCTTTAAAAATGGGTGGGCATTGTGCCGATCTTCTAATACACAGCCTGTTCTGGTGGTTCGTTACGAGGCGGACACGGAGGCTGGTCTTAACGGAATTCGTGACCGCATTGAGAAAGTTATTAATCCTCTCCTGTAGAGGTTTTAAAATAAAAAAGGCTGGGTTGTCCCAGCCTTTTTATTTTCTTTAATCTTTAGATTCAAGATTAGAACTTACCGTTCAAACCAAGAGCGATGATCAAAGCGTAGATAACAAGTGATTCGATAAGAGCAAGACCCAAGATCATTGGGATCAAAAGCTTACCAGAAGCTGCTGGATTGCGAGCAATACCATCAAGTGCTGTAGAAGCAGTCTTACCTTGAGCCATAGCGCCACCCAAAACTGCAACTGCGATAGTGATAGCAGAAGCGATAGCGATTAAACCTTTGTCAGAGCTAGCTGCTGCTGCTTCAACTGCTTCTTGTGCAAATGCAGGTGCAGACGCCATCATAACTACGAACATAGCCATTAACTTTTTCATGTGTACTCCTTATTGTTAGTTTGCTTCTTAGTGATCGTGTGCAATCGCAAATGCAACGTAGACCATTGAAAGCAATGTAAATACAAAAGCTTGAACAAAACATACGAACAATCCCATAACATAGAATGGAATTGGCACCCCAATTGGTACTAAATCAAGAAAGGTCGCCACAACTGTGTGGTCACCCATCATGACATTCGCCAAACGAAGACCTAAAGAGAAAGGTCTTACCACGTGAGAAACGATTTCAATAACAAACATTAATGGAGCTAAGAAAAGAACCGGACCCATAAAATGTTTGAGGTATGCAACAAGACCATTTTCTTTTAAGCCTTGAAAGTTATAGTAAGCAAAAATCAACAAACCGAATCCAAAAGATGTATTGATATTCTCAGTTGCAGGTGACATCCCAGGAATTACACCAAGCAAGTTATTTAAAAAGATAAAGAAAAATACAGATGCAAAAAATGGAATATACTTTTTGCCGTGTTCTCCGATAACCATATCGGCAAGGCCAGATATCATTTCTGTTAGTACTTCAAAAATACCTCTCACAGAAAATTTAGAAGCAGGTACAACTGCTACTTCGCCTTTACCTAAAGATGCTTTTGCTACTGCACCTAATGCCATCGCACCAACAGCTGCAACACCAAGAGTTGCAATGTGAGCGTGTTCGTAACCAACACCAGGAATGAGTTGTGTCCAATTAAATGCCATCATCAACCTCACTTCTCGAAGATTCTTTTATTGCGTAGACAATGGCTGGAAGAATAGGACTGCTTACACCCATTGAAAACCACAAAAGATCAACCTCAAGAGTTTTCACAAAATAATATAGAATGGTTCCTAAAATCGCATACTTACTTACTATGACGAGGGCTGACAGAGCAATATATTTCTTTTTAAATATTTGACCCCAAGCAAAGGCGAGGAGGGCAATGTTGATCAGCATCAAAATCGAGCCATAAATAAAGGCTAAAGCACCCTCATTGAGTCCATAAGCCCACAGGGCGCCAGCCCCTAAGAGGGTCGTAATAATTTGAAATTTTATAATCGTTTTCAAGTGTTATCTTTGTCTTCTTGCTTTTGTATTTTCTGCAGAAGCCATATCACTCGAACAAGCCAGCCGACAAGGCAAAAGAGGCTTAGACCTACAAAGGCCATACCTCCAGTTTGGTATTTTTTATCAATAGCATTCCCTAAAAAGAAACTGCCAACAATCAGACCTACAATTTCAAAGCCCATAGATAGAAATATGAGGTATTTTTTCATAACTACATCCTGTATCCACGGGCCCCTGGGGCATTCTTTTGTCGTTCCAACAACCTTTTTATTCTCAACTCTATGTACTCTCGTGGCTGATATCTGTCTAAATAAGACTCTAGCGTTTTTATCGCATTTTTGTAGTCCAAAGCCTCTTCATAACAAACAGCAAGAGTTAAACCAATTTTTTCTTGAAATGCTTTTTCGGGGTTTTCTTCGGTCAGCTCAGTAAAGACGCTAATGGCTTCAAGAAACTTTTTATCTGCTAAGAATATATTTCCCTTAAGTTGAAGGGCACTGAAGCGAAGCTCTTCCGTGATATTTTGTTTAAGCAGGTAATCTATCTCCGAGAGCGCTTGATATTGATTGTTCAAGTAGAAATAGGACCGCGCAAGATTCAATCTAGTATCATTTTTATCATCATTATTTTCTAAAAAAGAAATTAGCTTAGATAACTCCGTAACGGACTCTTCGTAGTTCTGTAAATTGTTAAAAGTAAGATCGGCAATCTGCCTTTGCGCAAACACTCTTTCTTGGTGATCAGGGCTTTTGCTGACGAGTTGTTTGTAAAACTCAATTGCTCTCTTAGCGTCTTTGATCTCAAATTCAGCAATGCGAGCTGCCTCTTTTAAGGACGCCACAACAAGCTCTTCGCTCTTATTGCGTTTAATTACTTTTTCGTAGTGATTAAGAGCGATTCTAAAGTGGCCCTTTTTTGTTTCTGACTGGGCTGAAGAATAATCCCTTTGTTCCTGACTTGTACAAGAACAAAGGGATAATGTGACATATATGAAAAATAAACTCTTAGTGAGTTTCCTCACCAGCTTTATCCTCATCTAAAACCACAGCAACACTTGTTACTGCTTCGTCTTTTTCATCTAAATTAATAAGTCTTACACCTTGAGTATTGCGTCCCAAAACTGAGATATCCGCAATTCTCATACGAATAACCTGTCCACGATCTGTTGAGAGAATCAGCTCTCTGTCGGCCGCTACTTTTTTAGTTCCAACAACAATACCAACTTTGTCTGTAGTTTTTTGAGTGATAATACCCACTCCACCACGAGACTGCACTCTGTATTCTGTCATTTCAGAACGTTTTCCGTATCCCTTAGAAGTCACCATTAAGATCGTATCTTTACTGCTTCTTTCAATGACCTCAAGGCCAATTACAATGTCTTCTTTCGCAAGAGTGATTGCTTTCACGCCACGAGCAGTTCTTCCCATTGCTCGCACATCACCTTCATCAAAACGAATCGACATACCTTCTTTGGTTGCAATAAAGATATCACTAGTGCCGTCAGAGATTTTTACATCAATGATAGCATCATCAAGATCCGTTGTTAGAGCAATGATTCCAGCTGTTCTTGGATTTGAGAAAGCATCAAGAGGAGTCTTTTTAATAACTCCACGCTCAGTCAACATCACGACATATTTATTTTCTACAAACTCTTCGATCGGCAAAATAGCTCTGACTTTCTCACCAGCTGCTAATTGTACCACGTTTGCAATAGCTTTTCCTTTTGAAGTTCTGTTCCCCATTGGCAAGCGGTGAACTTTGCACCAGTAAACTTTACCTTTGTCAGTGAACACCAAGAGCATCGTCTTAGTGCTTGCCGTAAAGATATTGGTGACATAATCCTCTTCGCGAGTTTCCATGCCCTTTAGGCCTTTTCCGCCGCGCTTTTGTAGGCGATATTCATCAATAGGAATGCGCTTGATGTATCCAGTGTTTGTAACTGTTACGACCATTTGCTCGTCAGCAATTAAGTCTTCATCTTCGATATCATCCATACTGCCTTCGAGCTTTGTTCTTCTCTCATCTGCATACTTATTTTTGATATCGTTAAGCTCTTGCACGATTATTTTATAGATTTCACGCACATCAGAAAGAACGAAGTTTAGCCAATCAATCGTCTTACGAAGCTCAGCCAATTCATTTTCAATCTTATCGCGCTCTAAACCTGTAAGCCGTTGCAAACGCATATCTAAAATTGCAACGGCCTGGCGCTCTGAAAAACCAAACTTTGACATTAAGTTTTCGCGAGCGTGAGCAGTTTCTTTTGAAGCTTTGATTGTTGAAATAACAGCATCAATATTCTCAAGAGCCTTTTTCAGGCCTTCTAAAATATGTGCGCGCTCTTGTGCTTTCTTTAAATCAAAAATGCATCGCTTTGTAACAACATCTCTACGATGATCAACAAAGGCCTGTAACATCTTTTTGAGATCAAAAGTTACAGGTTGGTTTTTTGCATCTAGTGCAAGCATGATAATACCAAAGCTGACTTGCATTTGTGTGTACTTATAGAGGCGATTTAAAATAACAGAGGCATTCTCGCCACGTTTTAATACGATAACAATGCGCATACCTTCGCGAGATGATTCATCACGAATATCAGAGATGCCTTCGATTGTTTTTTCTCTTACTAAATCTGCAATGCTTTCGATAAGCTTTGCTTTGTTAACTTGGTAAGGAATTTCGTTAACAATAATTTCTTCGTGGTCTTTAACGGTCGTAATTTCTGCAACCGCTTTTAATGTAATAACACCACGACCTTTTTTGTAGGCCTGAATGATTCCTTCGCGACCAGCAATAATACCAGCCGTTGGAAAATCTGGTCCCTGGATGTGCTGAAGGAGGTCGTCAACTTCGCAAGTAGGATTTTCGATTAGGTGAATGCAACCATTAATGACTTCGCCTAAATTATGCGGCGGAATATTAGTGGCCATACCAACAGCAATACCTGAAGATCCGTTTACTAAAAGATTTGGAAACTTAGCAGGTAGAACCGTGGGAATTTTTAATGAATCATCATAGTTAGGGCCGAAAGAAACAGTCTCTTTATCGATGTCTTCAAGCAACTCTTCGGCCAATTTTGTCATGCGCACTTCTGTGTAACGCATAGCTGCTGGTGAGTCGCCATCGATGGATCCGTAGTTTCCCTGACCATCTTCAAGAGGGTAGCGTAAAGAGAAGTCTTGGGCCATTCTCACCATGGTATCATATATCGCACTGTCACCATGTGGATGGTATTTACCCATCACATCCCCGACAACACGAGCAGATTTTAAGTACGATTTATTATGGAGATTACCCATTTCATTTTGTGCAAATAAAATGCGACGATGAACTGGCTTTAAACCGTCGCGAACATCTGGAAGTGCTCGACCAACAATAACTGACATAGAGTATTGTAGGTAGGCTTCGCGCATTTCCTTATTAATATCTACAGCTGATACGCCTTTTTCAGGAGTTTTATTTTCCATATATCACCTATCCTAATTAAACATCTAAGCTGCGTGCTAAGAGAGCATTGTCATAAATAAACTGTCTTCTAGGCTCAACTTGTTCACCCATTAAAACAGAGAATGTTTCATCTGCAGCAACAGCATCGTCGATTGTTACTTGTAGAAGCGCACGATTTTCGGGGTTTAGTGTGGTTTCCCAAAGTTGCTCTGGGTTCATTTCACCCAATCCCTTGTAGCGCTGTATGTAGTAACCTTTTTTCGTGTTCTCCATGATGTGACTATAAAACTCTTCATAAGTTTCAAAGCTAAGTACTGATTCTCCGGTCTGCAATTGAATTGGAAGAGTTGTGATTGATGTAATATCATTCCACAAAGCTCTTAGTTCGATAATTTCAGAGGCCTGCAAAGTCGAAATAGAAATCTGTGTGTTCATTCTCTCAGCGTAACGAACCGTAAAGATGTCTGCATGGAGCTTTCCAGCTTCATCAGTCTTAGTTTCAGCTTTAAGTTCTGTAATTCCTAACTGTGGATTGCTCTGTACCCATGCTTTGAAATCATCTAGAGCACTTTGTAGTTTTGTTTCGTTCTTAAGAGTTTCTTCAAGATTAGAAACTTTACTTAATAAGAAATAGATCGCGTCTGAATCGTACTTGACCGAAATTGCTTTTTTCAAATTCATAAATTTCTGAATAGAAATAATAAGCTTTCGTAAGTCAGCTTCAGTTGCTGATTCTTTACCTTTAATTTTTAAATTACTTAATCCAGATGAAAGCAAGTATTCAGTAAGGGCAGAATCATCCTTTAAGTAAACTTCTGATGAACCCTTCTTAGCTCTATAGAGAGGTGGTTGGGCAATATAGATGTAACCTTTTTCCAAAGCTTCCGGCATCTGACGGTAAAAGAAAGTTAGTAACAAAGTTCGAATATGCGAACCATCGACATCGGCATCCGTCATGATAATAATTTTATGATAACGGATTTTTTCAACATTGACGTTGTCTTTACCAATTCCAGTGCCGAGAGCTGAAATCATCATTTTGATTTCATCGTTCGACAACATTTTATCAAAACGTGCTTTTTCTACGTTAAGAATTTTACCCTTTAACGGAAGAACCGCCTGTGTGCGACGGTCACGAGCTTGTTTTGCAGAGCCGCCGGCAGAGTCACCCTCAACCAAGTATAATTCACACTTAGCTGGATCACGCTCTTGGCAATCAGCCATTTTACCTGGTAAAGAGCCTCCATCTAGAGCCGTTTTTCTACGAGTGAGATCACGTGCTTTTCTAGCGGCATCACGAGCACGAGCTGAATCAACACATTTACCAACAATATTTTTTGAAACTGTTGGATTTCGGTCAAACCAATCGGCAAGTTTTTCATTTACAAGTTGCTCAACAATTCCCTTAACTTCAGTATTTCCAAGTTTGGTTTTAGTTTGGCCTTCAAACTGAGGTTCTCTGACTTTAACTGAAATAACAGCTGCTAAACCTTCACGGATGTCTTCACCTTCGAGATTTTGTTTTAAATCCTTGAGGAGATTTTTTTCTGTGGCATAAGCATTGGTTGTACGGGTTAGGGCAGATCTATAGCCCATTAAATGAGTTCCACCCTCATGAGTGTTGATGTTGTTGCAATATGTGAAGATTGATTCACTGTAAGAATCATTCCACTGCATAGCTATTTCAACTTCAACACTATCCTTTTCGCCCTTAAAAAATATCACTTCGTTGTGAAGTGCCTTTTTAGATTGATTCATAAAGGCGACAAACTCAGCAATACCTAGTGAATACTGAAAATCTTGTTTTTTACCTGTGCGTTCATCTTTTAAAGAGATATGTAACCCGGCATTCAAAAAAGCCAATTCACGAAAGCGATTTGCAAGAGTATTAAAATCAAAAATTATGGTTTCGTCTTTGAAAATTTCACGATCAGGTTTGAAAGTCGTTTTAGTTCCTGTCTTGTTTGATTCCTCGCCTTTTTCAACAGTGTGAAGAATTTTACCTCGTTCGAATTTTTGTCTCCACACATATCCTTCGCGGTGAACTTCTACTGAACATCGAGATGACAAAGCATTAACAACCGAAGCTCCAACACCATGAAGACCACCAGATACTTTATAACCACCACCATCAAACTTTCCACCAGCATGTAGTACGGTCATTACGATTTCTAAAGCTGATTTTCCGTTTTTATGGGCCCCCACTGGAATACCACGACCATCATCTTCGACAGTGACTGATTCGTCTGCGTTGATAGTGACATAAATGTGTTTACAGTATCCTGCTAAAGATTCATCTACGGAGTTATCCACAATCTCATACACAAGATGATGATAGCCTCTAAAACCTGTATCACCGATGTACATTCCAGGTCTTTTTCTGACAGCCTCTAAACCTTCGAGAACTTGAATTGAATCTGCTGAATAGCTTTTCTGTTCTGTGGTCGCATTTACATTTTGTTCAGACACAGTATCCCCTCATGAAACGTTTCACGACATAATCGATCCGTTTTGCACATTTGCCACTAGAGTGTTTTCTAGCGAGAACGATGTTGGTAACTGCAGATCTGTTGTAGTTACAAAAATCTGAGTATTAATCTCGTGCAAAAAATTTATCAAAGCATCGCGCTTTTGTTTGTCTAGCTCTGATAAAACATCATCCAACATCAAAACAGGATAAATCCCGTGAGCCTTCCTATGATACACAATTTGAGCCATTTTGAAAGATAATATGATCGCTCTTTGCTGCCCCTGGCTACAGTAAAATCTTGAGTCATTTTGACCATATAGGAACTTAAGGTCATGCTTGTGCGGGCCCACTAAACTGCTACCCTGTGAAAGTTCGGCTAACTGCAATTCTTGAAGCCGTTTACGCATCAAATCAGACACTTCTGAGAGTGAAAATGAAAGTACATTGTTGCCAGAGATTTCATAAAAAATGGTGATTTCTTCGGCACTTTCCCCAGAAATGTAAGTCATAGCATTGTTAAAGTCCTTGGTTAAAGACTTCAATGCTTGAAGACGCTTGTGTGTTAGTTCTGCTGCGAGGTTAAGAAAAATCGGGTCTATTGACTCCAATAGGGCCAGGGTTTCACTTTTAGAGGTCAGCTCTTGTACGAAGTTCTTTAGGATCTTATTTCGCGTCTTAAGGGCTTTACGATAATTCAGAAGCAAGTCTGAATTATTTTTCTCATAGGTGGTCAGAAGATCATCAACCAAAGCTCGACGGTTTTCAGACGATTCTTTTATTGCTGAAAGACTCTCTGGAGAAAATAATACTGCCGAAAAGTTCTTTTTTACTTCAGCAACATTTACTTTTTTATTATTAATAAAATGTTGTTTCTGCGATTTTGTAATAATTGATTTTAAACTAAACTCTAAATCATTTTGAATAAGCAACGCTGCAAGGTGAGCACTCTCTTCGGCATGAGTAATCAAAGTATCATTATCTGAATATCTAAAAGAATCTCCCTTTAAGAGAATATACAACGCTTCGATGACATTTGTTTTTCCCTGGCCATTTTGACCAAGGAGAACATTTAAACGAGGAGAAAAGCTTGTATCTAATTCTTTTAAATTTCTAAAGTTCCTAAGTCGAACTTTTGAAAAATACATTCATTAAATTCTCATTGGCATAACAACACATGTATAGCCAGCATCGTTATGTGGTTTCATAATTCCAGGTGATAAATGATCTTTTAATTCAAAATCAATTGTGTCTTGATTGATGCTAGTTAAAATATCTGTGATATATTTAGCATTAAAACCAATCTTAATTTCATTACCAGAATAATTAATATCAATTTCTTCTTTAGCATCTCCAAGTTCTGGATTGTTAGAAGAAATTTCCATTTTTCCATTTGATAAATTCAATAGGACTGCTTTTGATTTTTGATTAGCTAAAAGTGAAACACGTTTTAAGCTAGTTAAAAATGCATCGCGATTGATGTTAACTTTTTGTGGTAACATCTGTGGAATAAATTGTTGATAATTCGGATACTTTCCTTCAATCAAACGAATCATCAATACTGTAGAATTTGATCTTAGTATAAATTGAGATCCCTCTATGGCGATATCCACATTCCCATCCACAGACTCTAAAATCTTTTTGATTTCATGAAGACCTTTTCGTGGAATGATTACACCTTGTGATATATTTGTTTTAACTTCTGGTGAAGCTTTCTGAATGAGAGACATGCGATGTCCATCAGTAGCAACCATCTTAAATCCATTAGCTTGGGAAATTTCAAAAAATACACCATTGAGATGATATCTAGTTTCATCAGTTGAAACTGAGTAGATAGTTTTATCAATCATGTCTTTAAGAGTTGTAGCTTCGATCTTGATAAATGATTGAGAGTTATATGTTGGAAAAATTGGATATTCATCAGCACTAATACCGACAATTTTTGAAGTGTATTTTCCTTGCTTGATCTCTAACCAGTTATTTTCTCGTTTAATTAAAGTAATCGGTCCTTCTGAAAGTTCTTTTGCAATATCAAAAAGACTTTTAGCACTGACTGCTACTTTTCCACTTTGCTGAACTTTTGCTGGAATTTGATCTGTAAGACTGACTTCAAGATCTGTTGCAAATACTTTCAAATTATTTTGATCAGCATCTAAAAGGACATTTACCAACACAGGCATTGTATTTCTTTTCTCAACAATGTTCTGCGTTTTACCGATTAAAGTAAGTAACTCTTTTTTTTCAATTTCTAATTTCATGGAGTCCTCTTATTACTATTTCTATATAATATAAAATACTCGTAGTAGTAGTAGGGGCGTGGAAAACCTATCTTACCTTTTAAGTACTTGTAAACACTAAAAAATGATTGTGGAGAAAGGCTGTTCGTTTTTATTCGTTTGGGGGTCTGTTTTTGGGGATAAGTCCAATCCACATTTTTGACCCCAAGTTACTCCACAGCTTTGTCCACAGCCCACATTCACACCCCTGTGATATTGTGGATCCTAGTCTCTAACTCTTCGATATCATTTGATAAATCCTGATCTGTTGCCTGTAGATTCTTGACCCTCTCTAAGGCATTCATTACGGTTGTATGGTCTTTACCACCAAATGCTTTGCCAATATCTACTAGTGATTTATCCAAAAACTTTTTAATTAAATACATGCAGATTTGGCGTGGCACGACAATCGGCTTTGCTCTTGTCGATGATTTCATATCTTGAATTCTGACCTGAAAGTGGTCTGCAACCAATTTCATGATTTCTTCTACTGAGATTGAACTTTGTGTCTCATGATG
>JBKHVM010000004.1:14312-70831 GCA_046570065.1 Bdellovibrionia bacterium | reverse complement strand
CGACACATCAGCAACGGTGAACATCTTAGTGCAAAGTGTGTAGCTGATATAATCAACAAAGCGCTGGGTTAAAAAATGTTTCTGACTTTTGAAGGATATTTTTTCTACCCGATAACCCATTTGGCAGTGACATAAAATCCTCATGCGCTCGACTTTCCAAATCACCTTGCGATTCCCCAGTGGTAAATCTTGAATGTAGATCCAATCTTTGTCGTGATAACTATCGTGTGCATGATTGCAGTGCTTGCAGATATATTGCACTGGTTCCCTGTGTTTGATCGTGTAGGTGATTTTGTCTTCTTTGACGTCCATGTCGAAAACTTGGAAATTTGTTTCTTGCAGATCAAGGAGTCGATTGATACCGTAGTTAAAGCTCATGATGTTTTTCCTGTAGTTTTGATGTGGTAATCAACTTCTACCAATGGAAATGCTCATGGGCATTTTTGTTTGTAGTCCAGCAATTCAATCAGGACTCAAGTCTAGTTTTTAGAAATCCCAAAATAAGAAATCTCATGTTGATAATTTCGTTTTTAAATCGAACCTATTGATTTACCCAGAAAATAAAAAAGAGCCGGCCAGTATGTTGTTTTCTCATCTGTTCAAGGCGCTCTCATCGCTGACTAACTCTCCAAAAGTCTTGTAAAGTATTAAGACATTTTTGCCGTTAAACTCTCTGTGGAAAACCACGGAGAGGTTTTTATATGAAACACTTTGCTTTGACCCTATTTGCGCTACTTGCAGCAAAAGTGGCAACTGCTCAAGAAATGCAGGTCGTAGATATTCGTAGAAATATCACTTTGTCTGAAGACGAGTTGCCGTACAAAGATTTTTACATCACTCTTAACGGCGCTTCGAATTTAAAGAAAAATCTAGTGGTCAAAGCTGTTAGATCTCTCAATATTCGTGATGCCAGCGGAGCTCAGAGCTACGGCGAAATCAAAGTTCCAGTTGGCCAGCTTAAAATCATAGCTATTTATGACAAGGTGGCCGTCGCGAGAGAGTACTCACTCCTATCCCGTGATGATCTCCCCATGTTAGAGCAAATTGGCATTATGACCGGAGACACTATTGATACTCAGGGCTCATTTATCGATAACAAGAAGCCAAAACCAGCTCGTAAAACTGTAAGTATTACAGAGCCAGTAGCAACCCCTAACAGCGAAACTCAGAAAGCAGAAGTTCCAGCAGAAATGCTTGAAAAAGTAGCTAGTTCTGGTAACTAGCTACTCCATGAAAAAAAACTATTTTCGCGTTCGTTTAAGCCAAGTTCCCTCATCTTGCGAAGACATTCTCACAACCTATTGTTTTGATCATCAAGCCACTGGTGTGACCGAAGTTTTAAGCTTCAGTCAGCCAGATCTTACTTATGATCCCCATGTTATCGAAAAAAGATTTATAGAGATGGATGTGTTTTTTGAAGCACAGCCAGCAGCAGCCTTTATTGAAAATCTAGCAAGTATTTCACCACAGATTAGCCATCAGACATTCGAAGAAGAAGAAAAGGATTGGCTCGAGGAGTGGAAGAAAGGCTTTCAGGCTTTTAAATTGGTTGGACCTTACTGGATTGTACCTTCTTGGATTGAAAAACCCGAAGCCTGCGAAAAGCCTATTTATATCGACCCAGGCATGGCATTTGGAACAGGCACTCATGCCACAACTCAAATGATGGCCCACTTTATCCACAAGCTTTCACAGCAACATTCGGCTGAACTTGCAAACTGGGCCCTTTTAGATGTTGGCACAGGCACTGCAATTTTGGCCATGTTGGCTCAGCAAAGTGGTTTCGGTATCGTTACAGGCATCGAAATTGACCCTGAAGCCAGAAGAACAGCACGCGAAAATGTTAAACTGAATAAACTCGAAGTCATTGATATTCCAGAGTCTCAGCTCGAAGAAATCCGTGATAAGTATGATGTCGTCGTCGCGAATATTATTGACGGTGTTTTGCTCCAGCTCAAAAAAGATCTGATTCGCGTGGTCCGCCCAGGTGGATACTTACTGCTGACAGGAATCCTCACAGAGCGTGATAATCTTTTCTTCGAAAAATTTATTGAAGAATCTCAATTAAAAGTCATTCGTCGCCTCGAAAAAGATGAATGGGTTGGATACTGGGTGCAAATCCCTGAGGAACAATCTCAGTGAGACGTTATTGGGTAGAGAATAGCCGCATTCAAGATGATACCGTCCACTTTGATGGCGATCTCTTTCATCATATTTTTGATGTCTGCCGCCAAGATGTGGGTTCAAAATTTGAAGTGCTCACTGAAGATGCCAAAGCCTATTTCGTTGAAGTCACCACAAGAACTAAAAAGAATGCCCAGGCAAAAGTTCTTGAAAGCAGAATTATCCCTCCCCTTCCATTGCCTCATGTGCACATTGCTCTTTCTTTAAGTCGATTTCCTGTCATGGATGCTGTTTTGGAAAAAGCTGTCGAACTCGGCATAAAGAGCATACAGCCCCTGTTTTCAGATTTTAGCTTTTTACGTAGTGGCGAAAAGCTGTCTGAGAACAAAACAGAACGCTGGGAGAAAATCGTTCGCTCTGCAACTCAACAATCAGGCCGTGGTGAGTTTATGAAAATCCACCCCGTGCAGCCACTAGAAAACTTTTTAACAGATTTTAAAGCCATGCCAGCAACGGCAGGAGTCTTTGCTTACGAAGGCGAATCGACACTTGGCATTAAAGAGTGCCTTCAGAAGTTGCGAGGCCAAAGTCTAGGGGGTCTCCAAAACATTTGGCTATTTATTGGAAGCGAGGGAGGATTTTCCTATCAAGAAGTCGAGCTCATGACTCGCTTTGGATTAGAACCTGTTACAATAGGTAGACAAGTACTTCGCGTGGAAACGGCTTGCATCGCTGTTGCCTCAGCAATAAAGTACGAGTTCGACCTAATGAAATAGTATGCTTGGAAAGGAGTCCAACATGTCTAACAATGACCCTTTTGAAGAATTTGAATTTAAGCCACTCACAGAGGGCTTAGGTTTTCACAAGAAAAAGGCTGAGACTCCAAAAGAAGATGCCCCGCTGATTGATCCAATCCTTAAAGATCAGGTTTTTTCTCTACTCGATGAAGAGCCACAAGGATTAAAGAGTCCACTCCCACGTAAAGGGCAAATCATTGAGCCTACTCTAAATCTTAAGATTTCTGAGACCAATGAGGTCAATACAACGGTTGATGAAATTCTCAAGAACATCCAAAAGAACAAACGTTTTGAGGTCGAAGAAAATAAAATCACTTCACCAGCTCAACAAAAAGAGGAGTTTCAACAAACATCTCTCAGTCTTTCTGCTGGCCTTCTAGATGGTATGCTTGTCGTGGCGGCAAGCTTACTCTGCATGATTATCCTTCTCGTTATCACTCGCGTAGATCTCATCGGTAGCTTAACAAACCCTGCTTCTGATAAAATGATTTACCTAGCAACTGTCGGGCTCTTTGCCTCAGTTTATTTAGTCTATATGTTGGTGAACCGTGTATTCTTGGGCTATACACCTGGTGAATGGGCCTTCGATCATCGCGTTGGAACTCCAGAAGATTTAAAAAAATGGGACTATCCTCTCAAAGTTTTGGCTCGTTCTGTTTTAAATATTGTCACTGGATTTATTCTGATTCCAATTCTTTCTAGCATCTTCAAAAAAGACTTTGCTGGTGCAATTACTGGAAGTTCTCTCGTTAAGAAAGTTTAGTTATTATGGGCCAAGTTCTACGACAGCATCAAATTGAGGAGTTCTTGGCTCCCTTAAAGTCCCAAGCAAAAAAAATTGTTTTCACGAATGGCTGCTTTGACCTCTTGCATGTAGGCCATGTTCGTTATTTACAAGAAGCTCGCAAGTTGGGTGACATCCTCGTAGTGGGTGTAAATTCAGATGCGTCTGTAAAGCGCTTAAAAGGGCCAACTCGCCCTATTCAAACAGAAGAAGACAGAGCCGAAATTCTGGCTGCACTTGAATGCGTGAGCTTCACTATTTTATTTGAAGAAGACACTCCTTACGAGCTGATCAAAAAAGTAATGCCTGATATTTTAGTCAAGGGCGGAGACTGGAAAGTCGATCAAATTGTGGGCAGTGATTTAGTAATGCAAAAAGGCGGACAAGTTTTTTCATTGCAATTTGTTGATGGAAAATCAACGACTAAACTCATCGAAAAATCACGCAACTAAAAGCGATATCCAATTTTAGCTGCATAAGTAGACTCAACATAGCGATCGAGCTGAAATGCTAGGTAAATGCGATTGTACGTGACGGCTAATCCGAACAAGCTGTGAAAAGCATCTTGATCCAATTGATAACTTTCTCCATCATCAGTCAAACCATCTGGACCTCCGGTGAATCGAGTGATCAAGCGCGAAAGTCCACCACCAAAATAAACGGTGATATCTTCTGTCACCATAGAAACAACCAAGTCTGAAGATACAGTAGAATTGCTAATTAAACTTTGAATCTGACTACCACCACCAGCAACAATAAGACTGGCAATCAATGGTAATTCTTGGCTCTGCCAAAATTTCCAACGACCTTGAAAGCCAAATACACCAATATTTTCTTGCTGAAAAGGTGGTGCAAAATGAACAAACAAATCGATGTCATAAAAAAGACCTTTTCCAAAAACTAGATTGTAAACAGTGAATTCACCCTTATCGGCACTTCCACCGCCCAAGCTTGCAAGATCTTTAAGAGAGATAAACTCTGACGAAACACCAAACTCATAGCCTTCGTATCCTCCCAGAGGATAGGGATTAGATAAAAGTTTTGTGGACAAGCCATATCCTAAAGTAGCTGCAACTTGCTCTCTTTCTGCCGCATTTAAATTGTTGGGTAAGCTGGTTTGAGCAAAGGTCCATTGGCTCTTAAAAAGAGAGCAAAGTAGGATAGCTATGAAGTACAAAGAGAAGTTTCTCACGTCTCGATTATTGCGAAATTTACAAGCGCTGTACAGTGCAAAAGTTTTTAAGTATTCACCTTTTAATTAGCTGCTACTCGTTGCAGTTGACTCAAAGCCCCTGTGGCAGTTTGTGCGATCTGAGGATCTTCGTTTGTAGAGAGAACCTGCAAAACTGGGATAAATCTCGCAAAACTTATTAAAATAAGGTTTGCGTCTGAATTGCCAGACTGACTCTGTTCTTTTGCTTTTTGATACGAAGTCATTGCAATAGTGATTGCGCGTTCGATCACTTCTCTATCACCGGACTGCATTGCCATTATTAAAATGCCATTGCGTGAACTTTGAGCATAGGTCGCGAAAGCTTCTTCTAATTCTTTTTGATTGTCTTTGAGCAAAGCCTCTTCATTAGCTACCAAAATCTGAAAGCTTTGAGCACTCGGAAATGCGCGGGCAGCTTTAATACCCAAAACTTGAACTTCTGGTTTATTGCTAGTCATAAGATCACCAACAATCATATAAAATGCACGCGCCTCGATTTCCTTTTTAGAATAAGCCTCTATCAATTTTGCCAAGTTAGATTCTGTAGGCTGCGCCAACATCAAAGAACGCCATTGATCAGGCCCCAATGCTGCAGATTGCTTTTCTACTTCTTTTGCTGGAACTACGGGAGATTGTGGAATTCGACCAGCAACAGTGCCACCACTGAGTGGGGCCATAGAAATATCAGAACCACCCTCAAGACCCGATACTGATTCTTCGACAACCGTCACATCAAAAGATTTCTCTTTTTCTGGAGCGTCTTTCTTTTTAGACTTTTGACCTTATTAGCTTTGGCAACTGTAGCCTGAGGAGTAGTCCCTACTGGAACTGGTGGTTGCCCTGCCTTAGCTGCCAACTTAGGCTCTTTGCTTTTAGCAAAAGGATTGTTATGAATTCTTTCCACTTCTCTGTCACCCAAGCTGAAGAGGGCATTGAAGAGAGCTTTTGGGCGAGGCATCACGTAGTTTTCAACAAAATTTTCAACACCGATTTTCTTATCTACTCGCATGAGGAAGTAGCCTGCAGAAAACAACATAAGAACAGCCAAACTGACGATTCCAATTTCAAGTCTCTTGTTGTTTTCCATAAAAGCCTCCACCGTTAACCTAAGCTATTGCCAAGGTTGTGCCGGTCAAAGCCAATTTATTGTGCTTTCATAGAGGGAATGCGGTCCAATTTGAGACAAGTGCCGCTAGAGGGAAGAGATTGTAAAAAACTTAGACAGCTACTTTTTAAAGGCTGGGCAGAAGCTCACTCGAGTGCCCTTATGCTCAGGAAAGTCCCGACAGGTATCAGGACGACTCTCATAGACAGTGCAAAGTCGTGTTTGGCTATCTAAAAAATAACAGTCCCCATTAGCTTTTTGTGTGAGCATAAAGAGCCCCGTGCCCTGACGGTAGGAGGAAATTACTCCCTCCTTAATAAGACGTTTTGTGAGCTTCTTTATCGACCCTTCTGCTTCGTCTTGTGAAACGATTCCCAAACGCTCTAAATCAGAAAGTTTGATTTCTACTGGCATAGTACAACAAGCACCCCAGCATCCTTGGCACATTCCTTTTTTATAAACTCTCCATGTGGAAGGCCTATCAATATCTATTTTCATCACTACTCTCTCGTACTCTTTGATCTTATACAGCTCTATCGAATTGCACTCACTCAGTGTCAAGTAGCTTACCTCAGCTTCAAAGGCAATTATTTAACTCTGTTAGTCCTAAAATGCCAAAAGCAAATAATCCAGCTATATTATAAACGCCAAATATGAATCACTCTTTTCACTTAAATGATCTTTCATATTTTTTACTAATTCTAAAGGTCACAAGAGCAGCCAATACAAAAAATATCCCAACTCCGGGGCCAAAAAAAAGAGCCAATAAATCACTGTTGTATGTTTGCCCGTCTGCTTGAGCTGGAGTCACCCATGCAATAATATACCCAGTAAAAAAGAGTGCAAATCCTCTCGATATTTTTCCACTCATTTTCCAAATCCCATAAAAGAAACCCAAACTATCAGTTCCTGCTTTGTTATCATTCTCTTTGGTGATCTCCGCTAGTGCTGACTCCAACAAAACATAAGAACCAACAAGCAAACCTCCAATGATTGAGGCACCTAGCAATGTGAGCACAAAACTTTGTGGTGGTAAAAATACATAGACAAAACAATTACTAATTCCCAAAGCCAATATTCCCAAAGCACCCATCTTGATTTTATCACGCCCCTTTGCAAGTACGATCCAAAGCGGAATGCTCAACGAAAAGATAATAAAAAATATTAAAAGAATTGATTGGATTTGATTTTCAGGAAGTTTAAGTCGCTCTCGGTAATACAGAAGAGCTAAACTGGAATTCAAAGTGAGACCAATATTAGCAATTAGATACGCCAGAATTAAAAACAAAATATGTGGTGAGTTGAGGTTTTTAACCTGCATTTGCCACTGCTGTTTAAAATCAACTCCGCTCTCTTTCGCTATCTCTCTTGGCCAATTTTTTATGAACAAAAAGGTTAAAAATGAAACCACTACTGCCATTCCCGCAAAAAGTTGAGCACTGGCTAAATTACTGGTTTGAGCATTCTGTAAAACAAAAAAACCAGGAATGGCAATCCCAAGCAGGGCTCCCAAATTAGCAAAGACCAAGCGCCAACCAATTAATTTTGTTCTTTCATCTTCCCTTATTGCAAAATCTCCCACCATTGCCGCATAAGGCACAGAAAAAAGTGTCGTAGCGGTATTGAGTGTCATCATGCCTAACAAAAGATAGAAAAACTTTGCACTCTGTTGTTCCATGGCAAATGGATAAAAGAGTCCTAAAAGGGCTACGCTTGAAAGAGCGGCACCGATTAAAAACAGAATATCTCTACGCCCTTTTTTTGCTTTGAACTGATCGCTCCACAATCCCACAAGTGGATCCGTAAAAGCATCCCAGAAGGTAGCAATGCCAAGAGCGAGCCCTGCCAGCTTAGGATCTAAGCCAACTTGTTGAGTGTAATAAAGAAGCAAGTAGAGGCGCAAAAAAACTTCAATGCCATTGATAGCCAGCTCTGGTAAGGCATAACGAAGTCCCTTAAACAAATTCACTCTCCAACAGTTAGACCTGCTATCTCAGAGCAGGTCATTTACGGTGATAATACCTCTGCCTAGTTATAACTTGCTAGGTGCCCGTGGTAAATAACACATCTAGATTGTAGACTATTTCACTAGAACGACTTTCTTTACTGATAACGGCGTTGCTCTGCCAAAGCGAAAGAGTAGAATCCCAAAACAAACATCTTAAATAATAGTTATGTTACTTTCTATGGCTCTATTTTGACCTCTCTCTGCCACTAATAAAAAGTAAAGACTTGCATCATGGATATGCCTTCAACTTACTTTTGAGGAAATTGTTAGGAGTCCAATTCAAGTGTTAGAGATATCACTTAATCCGAAATAGCCAATAAAGGCTCAAAGGTCATTACCACTATAGAACTAACACTATGGCAACAGTGCCTCGTACAACTATGCAGTTCTGAGCTGTTGCCTGAGAACTTATAGAGGAGGAAACCTTCTGCCAAACCGCTAATCTAGATCCCCTTGATCACTATTATTATTCCTAGACTAAAAGCGAGACTAAAAAAATCTCATGACTGCACAAAGGTCCATGCTTAAACTAGATGTTAATATGGAAAACACATCAAGCGATCACGAGAAGATTTTTAACCACATCTGCAATCAACTGAACGAACTCAGTCAGCAACAATCTAATGAAGCTGTTGATTCTTCAGAAGAAATTTTGGAAGTGAGTCCTGCTATGAACGCAAAATATGAAGTGATGCAGAACCATATGAAAAAATTCAATTCAGAACTTCTTGAATCTCAAGAGGAAATCAAAAACAAGATTAAAAATCTCGGAAGTGTCACTTTCGGGGCTGAAGCTTTAGATCAGCAAATCCGCCAATTAGCGGAGCAGCTTTCTAACGAGCGCAATACAAATTCTAAACTTTCTTCAGACTTAGCAAAATCTTTAGAGTTGAGTTTGCAGCTTCAGTTAGAGATTCAAAATCTCAAATCTCGCAACTTACAAATTCAAACTGAAGAAAAGAAATATTCAGCGGCATTGCTTGAAAGAGCCAAAGTTCTGCAAAGAGACCTTGAATTGAATCTTGCCCTCAAAGACGAGACCTCAATGGAGCTCGCTAAAGCCAAGAATGCCTTTTATCGCGAATCACAAGTGTGGGAACAAACTCGCAATCAGTATGAAGCTATTATCCAAAGCTTGCGCAGTGAAATTGCCCAATTGCAGAATAACAAGCAGCAATTAGAGCAAGAATTGGTACAGCAAAAAGAAAGTCACACACTGCAAATCAACGAAATGACAGAACAACACCAACAGGCTCTTGCTGATAAAGAATCTGAAATTGAAGGCTTAAATCTAGAGATTGAGTCCGTACAAAATTCATTCAAAGAAGTTGAGGAATCAGCACAGCAACAAAACGAAGTTTTAAATAACCTCATGTCTGTGGCTGAAGGAAAAATCGTTGAAATGAAAATGGCTTTAGATAAAAAGACGATCGAAGCCCAAGACTATTACAGCCACTTGCAGCAGGCGCTAACTCAACTTGCCGTAGCTCGACAAGAGAATGCCACTCTCAAAGACTATGTGAATAAATTAAATGCATACCATCAGCAAGCCATGGGTCACATGGCTTCTCAATTAACTATACAGACTTCCCCTGATGCTAATCAGGGCAAGTAATGAGTGTACATTTTTAGATAAAAGCCTTCTGGAAACTGCATGAGAGTTGGGTGGTCAGCAGCATGCCCACCGCGCAAAATGCTTCGCAACTCTGCACCACTCCGTTGGCCAGCTTTGCGTAAAACATCACGAAACTCTTCTTCTTCTAATAATCCAGAACATGAACAAGAAACAACGTAGCCATGCTTTTTAGCCACACGAAAGGCCTCAGTATTCATTTTTAAATAGGCATGCTTGCCAACATGAATATCTTTTTTAGCTTTAATAAAAGCCGGTGGATCTGAAATCACAATGTCATAATGAGCTGACGGCAATTCTTTGGTTTTTTCTAAGACATCCGCTTTCAGAGAAACAACATGGGCACCTTCTCGCTCCGCATTTTTTCGAGCAGCATTGAGAGCGGACTCCGAAACATCTAGCTGAGTTACCTCCACTTTAAGTCCCATAGAAACCAATAGACGAGTAAGCTGTGTTGACCAATGCCCTACATAACAGCAAAGATCAAGTATGCGTACTGGACCTTTAGATTTATCAAATTTTCTTTTTTTCAGAAGAGACGTCACCAAAAAGATATTATGAGTTTGATCCAAAAAGAATCCTGTTTTTTGTCCCTCAACTAAATCACATTGCATTTTAATGAAATCATCTTCTTGAGCGCTGTTGAGCAAAATATCAATTTCGCGTAAATTAAGACCTTCAACTTCTTTGATGACCTGTGGTTCTGGAATAGGAAGACCTTCAAGCTTTCTTACTTGCACATCGTTGCGCATAACAACGGCTGTCTGCTCCCATCCTAATGAGGTCAAGCCTTGTTCTTGAGCTTTAGAAACCAAGTGCTTAAAAAAATGAGGCATATCATTGAGAATAAACTCCATTCCTGCTGTCACAATTTGCACGCAAAACACCTGATATTTGATTTCAAACTGTTCTACTAAATAATAATCGCAGACGATTCCAGGAAGATAATCACTTTCGCCAAAACAAAGACGGAAACTCCCCTTAAAACCAGAATCTTGACGCAAACTCCATGCAACTAGCATTTTATCATGCAAGAATTCTTGCCCCCAAGGTTTTCTTTCTTGGGATTGAAAACTCAACGCTCGAAACGCTATCAGCGAATGAGGGTTTCCATAACCTCTTGCTAAAAACTGACCACGACTGTCATGCAATTCAACTGGCGCACCTAAAGGATGTCCCTTTGGACTTGCTGCAAGTTCATTCGAAAACACCCATGGGTGTCCACTTTTAATTCGACGTTCAGCACCTGGTCTCAATTTCCACACAACAGGAACCATATTTCTCCACACTTCTTTGGAATTAAATTTCTCTTAACGACCTTGATTTTTTTTGGAGAGTGTCAGGGTATTTTCAAGAAGGCAAGCAATAGTCATTGGCCCTACACCCCCTGGAACAGGAGTCATCGCAGCCAGATGATCATCCGCCCCCTCATTTAGCACATCACCAATAATTTTGTTTTCTTGACGATGAATTCCCACATCAATGACTACGGCACCTTTTTTAAAGTCTTGAGTCGTCAGTAAGTGAGGAACTCCCGCAGCAACAACTACAATATCTGCTTGTCTGGTAAAACCTTTGAGATCTTCTGTCTTAGAATGACAGACTGTGACTGTGGCTCCTCGATCCAAAAGCATTACAGCCATAGGCTTACCAACGATGTTGCTTTTACCCACAACGACCGCATTTTTACCCTTGAGAGGCAATTTGTAGTACTCACAAATTTTAATCACACCCGCGGGTGTGCATGGATAAATTTCAGCTTGCCCACTAAAAACTTTTCCCATCGCCATGCTACCAAAACAATCCACATCTTTATTTGGAGTGATAGCTGATAGAACTTCGGAAGAATTTATTGTCTTCGGCAGTGGCAACTGAACCAGAATGCCATCAACCTGTGGGTTGCTATTGAGTGTCGCAATCAATTGCACCAACTCTTGTGTAGTGGTCATCGCTGGCAACGCGATGATATCTGAACTCATGCCGATCTTTTCACAGGCCTTTTTTTTGTTGCTTACATAAATCTCGCTGGCTCGATCATTGCCTACAATAATCACCGTAAGGTGAGGGCGTCTCCCACCATGTCTCATTAAGACTTCGGTTTCGAGTTTTACTTTTTGCAGGAGATGTTCAGCGACCACTTTGCCGTTTAATATTTCCATGACGCCTCCAAATTGGCATAAAGCCTATCTGCCTAAATCTAAATATAGTCAAATGTTAGCAATTTCCCTAGAAAATTCAAACATTTAACCTTCCAACCCCTTAACTGAGGCCTAACTTGACGAGAACGGCACAATCCTCTATTGTGCAGACTTGCGACTTAAAAACTGAGGTGATTCATGGCAGATAAAGTTAAACTATCAAAAGACGGTAGTTCTATTGATTTCGTTCAATCCGACAGCATCCCTACATCTCTAAAAAAGTTTCGCCAAAGCCCTGAAATTGAAGGTTTTTATCGATTTGTTTATGAAAATGACCTTCAAAAAGAAGCCTACGAAATCCTAGATTTAATTATCCAGCAACGTAAGGCCAAAAAAACCAAACCAGCTGCAGAAGCACCAAAGGCAGCAGCCAAAAAGAAGTAAATACTAAAAAGCTCCGAATCCGGAGCTTTTTTTATACCCAAATCTCGGATGCCAATTCCCCATAAATTCCAGCTAACACCAGAATCTCCCTTGCAAAGAGAACTTACATACATGCAAGGGGGCTCTCATGAACCAAACATCTTTAAATCTAAAAAAACATCCTTCACTTAAAAATCAAAAAGGCCAAGGCCTCATCGAATACTTAATTATCATTTCCATCATGGGTGTTGCGAGCATCGCTGTTATCAACCTCATCTCCGGTAATTTACGTGCACAATTTTCCAATGTTGCAAATGCACTTGGAACCAATCAAACCCGCAAAGTCGAGTCTAAAACTGCATCTGATGTTCATTATCGAAGTAAAGATCTCAGCAACTTCTTTCAAGGCTCAGTGGATGGGGCCAATAAATAATCGAGGACAAAGTTTAACAGAATTTTTGCTCTCATTTTGGGTATTGGTATTAGCTCTCTCTTGGCTCTTTTATTTGGGGATGCAATCTTATTCCTTCACTTTCTCAAAATATCTCGCCAATGAACTTCAAGTTTGTTTGAGCACTAACCTCAATGCAAGCCAATGCCAAAAAGAGTTTCTTCAAAAGTCAGAGGTGGTTTTGCCATGGTACAAAATCAAAATAAATACACGCGATCATCGACGTCTCTATTTCGGAACAAAATTGGAACACCTCAAGAGCTTTCAACTGCAACTACAACCATTAATCCCCCTCAGAAGAGGTCAAGTCGAAAGATTAAGACTTTGAATAATCACGGAAGTGTTCAATTCCTTTTTCTAATGACTTTACCTCTTCTGATTTCCTTAATCGTAGTCTTTGCATTTTTTAAATACTCCATTAGAGGCAGAACAATCAGTAGTAACTTTTGTCGCCACGAAATATTGAACACCCAAGTGAGAGCCGGTGTGCAAATCAATAAGCTCCTCGATCTCAATGGCCGCGCCATAAAATTGATTGCACAACTTAGCAAAGCTCAGCGCCGTCTTGCTGCTTGCAGTGGTGAGCCAGTCTGCTCCGCAGCTGCAACTGCAGAAATCACAAAAATTGAAGCTGACAGAACACTGCTAAGCCTGCGTCAAACAGCAATTATTGCTCATGGAAATCTCGAGCTAGAGAGGGGCTTTCAAAAAATTGCGAGCACACTAAAATCGCAAAGCAGTTCCTTTAACATCTGGGGATCTTCAATCAGTAATGTGGAAAAATACGGGAGTTATCAACTTGCTGTGGAGCCAGAATTTTCCGACCGAGCTCCGCCCTACAGAGTAGCTATGAGTTTCACCGACCAGCAAACAATAGGAGTCACATGGACACACAACCAATATCTCAGCAAAATCCAGGCACTAGAGATTGTGGCGCAAAGAGGATGTTTGGCCTCACTGGAACAAACACCACAGGGTTTTGTAGCTGTTCTCAGAGGGGTCAAGTCCTCCTTGAACTCCTATTTATACTAATTGTTATTCCAATATTTATTGCTACCACTCACCAACTTATTAAATACGGAGCCAATAATGATAGAAGCTATTTCTTTAAAACTAAAATCTATGAAAGATAAAAATACAAAATTCTTATGGGCTGTCTTTTTATTTATGGGAATTTTTATTTACTTTAGCTCCCACTCTCAAGGGCAAGCTCAAACTAATGTTAACACTTCAGAAGCTCCTTTAAGTGCGGACACTTATATACCACTAGGTTACACGCTCGTACCCGTAGACATCGTAAACTCTAATCAAATCTCTTCGTTACTAGGGCAAGTTGGGGGACAAGTGGATCTCTACTTAACAAATACTCAAGGCAAAAAATCTAAAAAAATTATGGGTAATATAAAATTACTGAGGGCTCCTTTGGATCCAGATAACTTTGCTGTTCTGATTCATGAAGACAGAGTTTCAGAACTCCTTGCTCATGATCAAAAGTTTTTTGCAGTTATTCTAAACCCAAAACAATCAAAAAAGCAGAAATCTAAAAAAGCAGCTCCACAAAAATTTGAAATTGAATATCAGGAGATCTTATGAAAAAAGTTTTTAATATCTTTGTGACGTTGTCGTTCTTATTTACTTCACACCATTCTTGGGCCCAATGGGAATCAATCTCAGAGCCATCAGCAGAGATTTTACAAATTGCCGAAGACTTTCGCTCCAAAAAAATAACCGAAGAGCATGCTCTTGCCTTAATCGAAAAAAGGAAAACAGAAACAACACTCAACCAAGCTGATCAAGAAATTGTCAGAGACTATATTTCTGCGGACTTTCCGATTAAAACTCCTGCTCCTGAAAACCAATTTCAGAGAGACCTACAATTAGGTGCAAAAGACATTTATTCACAGGAGTTTAGCCTTTCTAAAAATGAAAAAATACTACTGGGCGCCTTAGCTTTGGTTCTTGTGAGCGGTTGGGTACTAAAGGAACAAGGCAAAGAAATTGTGATTACTAGCTTTTAGATTTATCTATCAAAATCTTGCCATCAAAACTGAGAAATTGAACTTGCCAATTATCATCAAGTACCACTTTAGCATCAGGCAAACTGCCATCTTCTAAGCTGTGATGAGCAAGTACCCACTCGAGTTTTTGAGATTTTGGCATCTTGTAAAGAGATTCAATCCCTTGGAAAGAACTTTTAAAGCTGGGTTCTACAACTGGCGAATCACTACCAAAGAACAGAGGAACTTGGCTGTTTTTGAGTTGTTTTATTGGGAAGATCATCAAGTCAGACATCGCTCTTAATTTGCTCAAATCGTCTAGAGCATGACTTGGCTGCATATGAACAGTGACATGCAAACTTTTTAATTTTTTAAGTGTGTCGGACTTTAAAACTTCACAATGTTCGAGGTGTAAACGTCCCGTGATGCCAGAGTTCATTACGGATCTAGCACTTTCTACTACTAGCTCAACTGCTAATTCTCCTATGCAGTGAAAAGCAACTTCTAGATTATTTGTCCATGCAATCTCAATAATTCTATTGATTTCATCTAGAGAAAAGAAGGAACTGCCTTTACTGCATTGGCATGAGTGAGCGGTTTGACTACCCAGAGTCCCATCAATAAAAACTTTGAGACCTCGCTGCTTGAGCCACCGACTAGAAAATTTTTCTGCTTGTCTTAAATTAATAAGAACCTCTGGTAGATCCTGCATATTGAATACTGGAAAGAAGTATTCAATATGAGCATCTTGATCTCTTTGTAAAATTTCCGACCACACTTTTACTTCAGATAAACTAGAAGTCATATCTCTTAAAAAAACAAAACCTCTCTCCTGAAAATACTTTTTTGCACTTGTTAGCCGCAACTGAAGTTGCTCATCTGTATATTGCGGCAACTGTTTGAGCAAATTAAAGTGTGCGTCCTCCTGAAGTCTCAGGGCTTTTTGACCTAAACCAAACATCTTTGCTGTTATTGCGTTAATCCAACTTCCGTGCCCATCGGCACTAGAAAAAAAGATGGGAGTGCTATCGAAAATCTCATCCAAAGCAGACAACTGCTTGTCATCTAAAAATAATTTTGACTGCAATCCAAAGCCAACGACAACATCACCCCGCTGGGAGCTCTGCAAATGTGAGTAATCTCTGAGCTGCTCTACTTGAGTTAGCGTAAAAAGACTCCAATTTACGAGACGCTCACCAGTACCCAGTAAATGTACATGACTGTCGTAGGGTCGTTTGATTTCGTATAACATCAATTTGAGGTTTTACTGAGGGCCATGGTAATTAGCAAGTTCAAGTTGGGCCTCTAGCTTTTATATTTTTTTTGAATAATGGCGTTGAACTATAACTCTTAAAAGAAAAAACCTCATCCAGTAGCAGATGAGGTTTTATTTGTTGTTTCAACTTTGTTTTATAGAGAAAAGTTTTATCTTCCCCCAGGAATTGGCCCAAGTGGTGTGGTCGCATTGCCTCCACCAGATCCGCCAGGAACTGGACCTAACCCAGGATTCACGCCACCTGGTATGCCTCCCGGAATTCCTCCAGGGATCACACCTGTGCCAGAGTTCAGAGTACCACCACCGATATAGCTAGAAGAACCATAACCCATTTGGATTTGCTGGATTCTGTAAACCAAACTGTAAAGTTCTTGCTGTAAACCTGCTACAACTCTTTGACGATTGAGCGCATCTTCTTGAGTACGACGTTGTTGTTCCATGAGCATTTGATACTGACGCATTTGCATTTCCATCATCTGCTGCTGCATTTGAATAGAACCTAAACCACCGTCAACTCCACCCATCATTGGATAGCCCATAGCTCCACCAACAGGCATGCCCATCATTCCGCCCATTGGCATTCCCATCATACCACCGATACCACCAGCTGCGCCAATAGGCATACCCATCATGCCGCCGCCACCCATTGGATAGCCCATCATGCCGCCGCCCATTGGCATGCCCATGACTCCACCAATACCGCCGACTCCGCCCATGGGCATACCCATCATGCCGCCACCCATTGGATAGCCCATCATGCCTCCGCCCATTGGCATTCCCATCATACCACCAATACCACCGACTCCGCCCATAGGCATACCCATCATGCCTCCGCCCATTGGCATTCCCATCATACCGCCGCCCATTGGCATGCCCATGACTCCGCCGATTCCACCAACTGCACCCATCGGAAATCCGCCACCCATTGGGTAACCCATTCCCATGCCGCCCATAGCTCCGCCTGTACCCCAAGGACCAGCAGAACCCCATGGCCCCATGCCTGGCATGTACATGCCACCACCGAAACCAGGGTATCCCATTCCAGGATAACCAAAGACTCCACCATTCATACCAGGATACATCGAACCCATTCCAAATGGTCCCATCATACCCATAGCGCCATTTCCAAAACCTGCGCCATGCATACCTGCTGCACAACCAAAAGCTCCAGACCCGATACCACCACCAAGCGCACCATAAAGACCTGCTGCTAAGAATGGATAACCGTAACCCAAAGCTGGCACAGGTTGAGTGGCCCAACCTAAATTACCATTTTGTTGCATGATCGCTTTGTTTTGTTGATAACCTGAATACATTCCAAGAAGACCGAGTCCAACGTTAGCAACAACATTGCCCCAGCTTGGTTCTTGTCTCTGATAAGTATAACCAGATCCTTGAGTCATACAGTTGACACAAATACCACCTTCAGTTTGCATCTTCTGCTGCTCTCGCAATTCTTCACGCGCCAATCTTTGTGTCTCTTTAATAGATTCATTGGCTGCACGAATATTTTCTTCTAATCCTTCGATTTCATTTTGGAGCTTCATAGATTGCGAGTACTGTTTGCGATAGTCAGCTAAACTCTTCTTACAATCTAAAGCATTAACTCTCTTATTATCTGGAGAGCGGAACTTAGGAGCATCACAAACCGAACCCATCACGTTACCAGGACGAGTGCCATCACAATACTTTGCCCATTCAGCAGGTCTAAATCCAGAAACTGGGATACTTGCGATCGGCTCAATTTCTTCGCCACCCTCTTCGCCTGCTGCGATTGGTTCGTCTTTACCAGAGAGCCCTTTGTAATCAGAACACTGACGAGTGTTTTCGATGTGCTCACGAATAAATGTTCCGTAATCAGCAACAAAATAATTATCAATACGATCTGAGCTCTTTTTTAAATCAGTACGATCTAAGCGACGTTTTTCTGACTTCTTAGCAGAGAGTTGACGTTTCATCTCAGCAATAGCTTCTTTGGTTTCGTTGATTTCGTCTTGATATAAAGATGCGCCATCGCCTGCAGTATTTGGATAAGGACAAGCTTGCATACCACCGTAAGCTCCTGCTCCCCACATCCCGCCCACTTGCGCGTGAGCATGAGTTACGAAAGTCACAGAAAGAGAAGTGAAAATCGCAATCCTCGCAACAAATTTCATAAACCTATCTCCTAATTTAGGAAAATTATTTTATAACATCTTAATTATCGTATGAAATTTGACGAGACTTGACTCAAATCGAACCAAAAGACCAGAAACAACCCTAAATCTAGACACAAGTCAGTTCTAACAGCCATCATCCATGACGACAAAGTCCTGAGCAAAAAATACCTTGGCTCACGACTTATCACCATTCTACACTAATTTTAATGATCAAGCATACAATTCTTTGTGTAGATGATGAAATCGATAACGTCGAGGCCCTCGAGCGCCTCTTCCGTCGCAAATACAATATTCTTAAAGCCACTTCTGCCAAAGAAGCTCTGAATATACTCGACCAACATCCTGAACCTATTTCGCTTATCATCTCTGACCAACGTATGCCCGAAATGACTGGGGTTGAGTTGTTTGCCAAAACTTTGCAATCTCATCCTAAAACAATTCGCATCTTACTTACTGGATACACGGATCTTGAGTCCATCATCATGGCTGTAAATGAAGGTCAAATTTATCGTTATCTTACAAAGCCCTGGGAACCTATTGATCTACAAAATACTGTTGAGCACGCGATTGAACGTTACACTCTCGGCTTAGAACTTGAAGAAAAAAATCAAAAACTTGAAGAAGCCAATGCAGAGCTCAAAACACTGGATCAAGCTAAATCCAACTTCATGATTCTCATTAATCATGAACTCAAAACTCCGCTAACTTCTATTCTTTCATTTTCTGCTTTGCTTGCTGAGTCTCAACTAAACGATGAAGATAAGCTGATGGTGAATAGAATTCAAAAAAGTGCAAACCGACTTAAAGCTCTGATTGATGATGCTCTTTTAATCGTGAGGGCAGAAACCAATCAATTAAAGCTAGATATTAACTCTGTCATCTTAGATCATCTTGATGAAATTATAACTCCAGAGATTCAACAAGGCTTGGCGCAAAAAAAACAAAAGATAATCTCTCGATTGGAGCCAGTTGCTGTGCGAGCTGACATTCGCCTCATCAAACAAATTATTCTCCGTCTAGTGCAAAACGCCACTAAATTTGCTGCTGAAAATTCAGAAATCATTGTTGAGTCTACTCGAACTGATAACAGTTTACGCTTTAGCGTTAGCAATACCGGCCCACACATTTCACAAAAAGTTATTAATAAAATTTTGAAGCCATTTTTTATTGATGAAGATGTTATGAATCACTCTGCAGGAGTCGGATTGGGCTTAACTATTTGCCAATCCATTCTGAAGGGACACCAAAGCTCTCTTGATATAAAAAATACAGATCAAGGTGTCATGGTCACATTCGACCTTCCACTTGTGTCCGGCAATTAACCAAATGTCCGAGTTTTAATCCTTTTAGTTATTTGATATCGCGTCATCCTGATCATGCAGCTTGCAGCTGCTACCTGCATGAAAAAACTAATCTTCATTCTTATCTTAATAGCTTTCCCGCAAATTGTTTACAGCCAAGACGTGCTCCTCCCCCTCGGCGGCTCAAAGCTTTTTGCCGTTAAAGGTGCCGGACGAATTTGGATTGCTGACCGTAAAGTGATCTCAGGCTCCAAATTCAGTAATCAACTTTTTATTAAATCACGAAAAATTGGCAGCAGCGACTTAGTCATCGGCAAAGAGCGCTATCGAGTTCATGTTATGCAACCAGAACAGCTTGAGAAGTTTTCAACTGTTCAGCAATGGTGTCAAAAAAGATTAGACCTGAGAGCAGATCTCAAAGATGGCCTTATTCGCATCGTTGGCAAACTTCATAGCTTTGAGCAATGGAAAGAACTTCAACAAATGTTAGCACCTGAGCCTTGGATTTTTGCAGCTTCTATGCCCGAAATCACAAAAAGGAAATTGTTGTCTGCCATAAAAGAGCAGCTAGAAAATCACAATCTGTCATTCATCTTTATCCAAACACAAGGTGACTGGCGAGTTCATTTAAATAACAAAGACAGTAATCTTGCACTTTATAAAAGTATTTTACCTGGCTATGGAATTAGAATATTCGAAGAAAAAAATGCTATTACTTCTGAGCCCCTAATAAGAGTCAAAGTCACTGTCGCTGAGATTAAACGCGAATTTACTCAAAAGTATGGCATTGTTTGGCCTTCATCTCTTCAAGCGCAGGTTCTGCCAAACACTATTCGTGGAAGCTCCGAGAGTTTAGATATTTCGGCTCTTGCTATAGAGAATTCTGGCGTGGGAAAAGTTTTAGCTAGCCCCAACTTATTAGTTAAGTCAGGAGAAGAAGCTGAATTTAATGCAGGTGGGGAATTTCCTATAAAAGTTCTTCATCACCGCATAGAAACAGTAGAATGGAAAAAATACGGCATCCACTTAAAAATTAAACCTCGTTCAGATTCTGCTGGTCGTATGCAAATCGAAATCGACACCCGCGTATCTAATGTAGATTTTTCGAAAGAGATTAATGATATCCCGGCATTGACTCATCATAATGTTAAATCGCACTTCACTCTAAACAAATCTGCAACTGTAGTGCTCTCTGGTTTAATTCGTAACGAAGATGCTAAGACTTTACAGGGGATCCCATTGCTCAATAGGATTCCTGTTTTGGGCGCCCTTTTTGGAAGTCAGGACTTTAAAGAAAATCGCTCTGAATTAGTCATTTTTGTGAAACCTGAAATCGTTTATGAGCAATTTGAAAATAGCAATGAACACTTGGGAGTTATCAAATGATTTTAAGTGAGGTTACAAGCGAAGCTTTAAAACGCATTCATCAATTAGAAATCTCAGACTATGAATTCTCTGACAGTTCTAAAAAAGATCGCCTGACACGTATCGAAGGTGTCATAAAAGAGCTTTGTCAAAATCTTGAAAGCAATCTGCAAATTCGTATCAATCATGAGTTTTTTGGCATGGGCCCTATTCAGGACCTTATTGTTGATGCTGAAGTCACTGAAATCCTCATCAATGGGCCTCAAAAAATTTCCTATGAAAAATTTGGCCACTTACATGGCCTTGATGATGGTTTCTTATCAGAGACAACATTCAGAAACTTTGTTGATCGGATCCAAGAGCTCACACAAGTATATATCAACAAAGAGCGACCTTTTGCTGACGGTCATTGGGGCCCATTTCGATTGGCACTTGTTCATGAGTCACTGACTTCCTGTGGATTTCAAATCTCCTTCAGACGTCACCCCGAAAATCCATGGAGTTTTGATTCTCTTCATGAGCTGGGATGGGCATCTGAAAAGGAAATCTTGTTGTTGCAAAATCTTATGCGCGAAAAAAAGAATATTCTAGTTGTTGGTTCCACGGGCTCCGGCAAAACTAGTTTACTCAATGCTATGCTGCAAGCAACAGACAAAAATACAAGAAGCCTGATTATTGAAGACGCATCTGAACTAAAATGTCCTAATTCTCATAGTATAAAACTACTCACTCGAGATCGCACGAGTGATGGTATTTATAGCGAAATTGATCAATCAGAACTCGTAAAAAGGTCTCTGCGTTTGCGACCAGATCGTATTGTGATGGGTGAAATTCGTGGTGGTGAAGCAAAAGACTTTTTAATGGCAATCGCAACAGGACACCGAGGCTCATTGGCGAGTATTCATGCCGATGATCCCCAGCAAGCTCTGCTGCGTTTAGAAATGCTTATCCAAATGGGAGCCCCGCAATGGGCCCTTAGTGCTATTCGACGCTTGATTCAACTGTCTTTGGACTACTTGGTGGTGGTGAAAAGAACTCCTCAGGGGCAACGCCAACTGCAGGGGCTTTATCGCTTGAGCTCTCTTGAACATCACGGTTTTTTACTGGAGACAGTGGTTCCAACTTAGGCAAATCAATCTGTGGCTCCAAAGGAGTTTCTAGTCGCAGCTTTTCAGAAGTCTCAGCCTGTTTGAGAATTTCACGAGCCAAATGAGAAACAGATACTTTAGCCGCTTCTGCTTCTGCTTTGGTAGCTCTCCCCATTTCGATGGCTCCTGGGCGAGCTGGCTGGGATCGACTTTTCTCCACTCCATAAAAACGAGGACTGGCTGGAAGAATTCGACTTATCTTTTCCATAGCACCTCCTGTGCTCAGACGCTCCTCCATGAGCGACTATCTTCTGTATCGGAAAGATACGTCACAACTTGAGACAAATAGAGAAAACTGGCCTTAAGTCCTTACCATTTGTAATATACCCAAGGGCTAAAATTAGGATCGCCAAACAATCTTTCACAGCATGCTTTGACTATGGGATCTTCTTGCCCTGCCCAAAATGTAAGACCAATTAAATAACTCTGTGCAAAGTGTTTCCAATCTTTAAATTGCCCCTGGACAACTGGGTAAACACTATCAATTAAAGGCCATGCTTTTTCTGGAGTGATGTAATCGGCCAAAACGCCCAATCGTAAAAGGTGGATTACGCGGGCCATATCCCAAGCTAAAATGCTGGGAGCACCAATCAGTGCCACTGCCTTTTTTAGCCACGCAATCAAGCTTTCGTAATCCTCATCTGCCATCTGCACTTCGTCGTTATCAGCGAAATCAAATTCAAAAATTTGTTTAAATTTCTCAAAGTTATCTAGGTGGCTAACCAGTGCCTTAAATTTTCCGCGATGACCTTGTTTTAACAAAAAGTCGAATGTGTCCAACAGATCTTCTTGGTTGGTGATGTCCCACATTTGCTCTAAGATATCGATAGCATTGGCCTTTACTTCAGGGCCATAATTCATATCTATACGCAAGAATCCTTCGTCAACGGCCTCTTGAATGACAGCAGCATCGTCATTTTCTGGATCAAATTCTTCTAGTAGCTCTTTTAAAAGTTGAGCTTCTTCGACATACATTGCTGCCATGGATAATAATAATTTTCGTTCTGGCGTGTTGGCTTCTAAATTTACCATGATGACCTGCCTTCTATGTGCTATTACTGATCCTATGTCTTTAAAAGGAATTATTCTAATATTTTTATTGTCCTTTCTGTTTTTAATGATGCCAGCATTCATATTGCTGCTTTTCTTAATCCTCGGATGGAGCCTCTCACTTTTTGCCATTGGCCTCGGAGTTGTGATGACCGTTGCCTCTTTGCTACTGAGCCCACTGCTTTTAGTTAATGCTTGGATGGTTTTTGGTGCTATTTCGGGGGCTATCGCTTTTGCAACTTTTGGTTTTCTCATGTTGATGGTGATGTTTTACTTCACATTGCTGTACTTTAAATTTATGAAGTCTTCACTAAGAGGCATTTATGATTATGCCAGGAAAGCTTAGGGCTAAATGTTTATAAAAAAAGTAATTAAAATCTTACTCATACTTTTTACACTTTCAGTCCTTGGAACTTGTGTCTCTGGATACTTCGTTTTTAAAGCTCTGACCGAAGACCCTTCTATCACTAATGACTTTCAATCTGCTCTGAATCGCCATATTCTAAAAAGTCCATTTTTTGCAGAAGTCATGGAATTTTCGCCTTTACTCTTTGAAGAAAGTCTTAGCCCTATTGAAGAGATAAAACTGGAATCCAGTGCTGGCTTAAAAGAAATATCTATGACCTCTCGTTATTGCCAGATTGAAATTCGCTCGACTTCAGAAGCTGACATCAAGCTTGATTACTCTTTTTTAGGAAACTCCACAGAGCAAAAAAGTGCTATTTCAAGCTTGAGAACAGATGACAAATTAGAACTCATTTTTGACAATCCCGCTTTTAATAGCAATGAAAATGACTCCCCCTCAGTCACAGAAGATTTTCTGTCTTCTGAGAGGGCACGCCTGACAGTTTGGCTACCAACAACCTATCAGGGCTCTCTCCAACTGCAGAGCCTTCATTGCGATATTGCCATCGAAGATAATGGGCACATCCAAGGCTGGAATGTGGAAACCTCTAGCGGGGATATTTCTATTATTCTAAATACTGAGCGCGTTTTTCAATTTGATCTCATCACCGATAATGGGGAAATCGTAAATGAATCTGGTGCCGGTGCAGATGTGCGCAATCCGCAGGCCCCAATCTTACGTGCAAAAACTAAAAAAGGAGACATCACTGTCTCCCTTTTGCGTTCTGAATAAAAATACAATCTTCGCTCTATGGCTTTATCCCAAGAGTCTTTTCGGCTTGAGCTGAAAGGCGAATTCCTACTTCAGTAAGCTGATCGTAACTCACTGAATTTGGCGCCTCTGACATCAAACAAGTCGCTTTTGCAGTTTTTGGAAAAGCAATGACTTCACGAATGGCATCTGTATTACAAAGCAACATCACCAAACGATCCATACCCCAAGCAATGCCTCCATGTGGTGGAGTTCCATACTTGAGCGCTTCTAAAAAGAAACCAAACTTGTGTTCTGTCTCCTCTGGAGTCATGCCTAATACTTTAAACATCGCCTGCTGAATTTCATTGCGATAGATTCGGATTGAACCACCCGCAATTTCGTAGCCGTTACAAACCAAATCATATGCCTTCGCAAGCATCTTGCCATAAGCTTTTTCGTTGTTCTGAACTAGATCATCAAAAAAATGATCCTGCGGCGATGTAAATGGATGATGTCTTGCAACCCAACGCTTTTCATCAGGTGAGTACTCAAGAAGTGGGAAATCCACAACCCACAAGAATTTATAAATACTCTCATCAATCAACTTGAGTTCTTCACCCAAATGAACACGTAAAGCTGAAAGAGAAGCACAGGCAACGTCATAATCATCGGCAACGATGAGTGCACAGTCGCCAGATTGTCCGCCAAGAATTTTAAACATGTCAGCTAATTTTTCAGGAGTAAAAAACTTTGAAACTGATGAGTTTAAGGTTCCATCTGCTTCTGCCTTAATCCATACCATTCCTTTAGCTCCAGATTTTTTTGCAAGATCTGTCAGCTTATCTAATTGGCCACGACTAAAACTAGCACCCTGAGGCACACAGATACCGCGCACAATTCCAGCACGCGCTAAGACGTCGTCAAAAACTTTAAAACCAGAGCCTTGCACTACTGGAGCTAAATCCTTGATTTCCATGGCAAAACGAATGTCAGGCTTGTCACAACCAAATCGATCCATCGCTTCTTGATAAGTCATGCGTGTGATCGGACCAACCTCAATGCCCTTGATATCTTTCCAAATACGACGCAATAAATTTTCGTTCATCTGAATAATGTCTTCTTGATCGATAAAAGACATTTCCATGTCGATCTGAGAAAACTCTGGCTGACGATCTGCACGCAAATCTTCATCTCTAAAACAACGAGCAATTTGGAAGTAACGATCATACCCAGAAATCATCAACAATTGTTTGAGTGTTTGTGGTGATTGCGGAAGAGCATAAAAGTGACCTAAGTTGACTCGCGATGGAACTAAATAGTCTCGAGCCCCCTCTGGCGTAGACTTATAAAGAATCGGCGTTTCCACTTCGAGAAAATTATTATCAGAGAGAAACTGTCGCGTGATTTGAGCAACACGATGGCGGGTAATCAAATGCTGAGTTAAACGCGGAGAGCGTAAATCTAAGTAGCGGTATTTGAGTCGCAAGCTCTCGTTGACATTGTCATCATCCACTTGAAATGGCGGAACTGCTGACTCATTGAGAACTTCACAGCGCGTAGCTTCGATTTCAACTTCACCAGTTGTGATTTTTTTATTGATCATCCCATCTGGACGAGCACGGACAATGCCCTCAACTGCACACACAAACTCACCACGAAGATTTTTTGCTGCTGCTGTTGCATCTTGGCTTGGATCTAAAACAACTTGCACTAGTCCTTCACGATCACGTAAATCGATAAAGACCAAACTTCCGTGATCACGGCGAGTGTGCACCCAACCCATGACCACTACTTTTTGTCCAACATGAGATTTATTTAATTTGCCACAGTAATTAGTTCTTTTAAGATCTTTAACGAATTTCATGGTCCTATCGTGACACGATGTCGATAGACAGTCAAAATCCATGTTCTAAAATAGGCATCTTAACTAGGAGAACTCATGCCCAAATTTACGGTCGATCATGAAACAAAATTTAACGATGCGGATGCTTTTGCAAAAATTAAAGAGTTCTTAGGGAAAGATGATGGCATTCGACGCTTTGACCCAAAAATGAACTGTGACTTTAACGAAAGCAACAAAACCTGCCAAATCAAAGGATCGCAATTTAAAGCTGATCTCCAGGTGGCAAAGCTTGGAAATGGTGGCAGCAAAGTCTCTGTAACTGTTGATCTGCCATTGATGCTGACCCCGTTTAAAGGTAAGGTACAGGAGACTCTTCTAAAGCAATTGAGTAAATACTTGGGTTAAAGCCCTCATAAGCTGGAAATATGAAGAAAAAAGCCTCTAAAAAGACGTCCCCCCCCACAAAGGCTCCCGCGAAAGGGAAGTCTGTGCGTCGTGCGTCGTTAGACGAGGCTAAAAAAGTGAGCGCAGAAGTTGTCGACACTTCGCAGACACCAGAATTTATTGATCATGAAGAAGGAGTGGTGACCCCCCTTCCTGATATGGGTGGGGATGAAATTCTGTCCGTTGATCCTGAGGAAAAAGATCTCACCATTGTGCCAGCACAAAAGGCAATCACTACCACAGATCCTTTGGTCATGTACCTCAACGAGATCCGTAGGTATCGACTTCTAACTCGCGAAGAAGAACTTAAAATTGCAAAAAGATACTTTGAGACCAAAGACCCAGATGCCGCTCAAACTCTCGTCAAAGCCAATTTGCGGTTCGTTGTCAAAGTAGCTGCTGAGTATTCCAAGTTTGGCGCCAAGATGATTGATCTCATCCAAGAAGGAAACATTGGACTCATGCATGCAGTTCGTGAGTTTAATCCTTACAAAGGAGCTCGTTTAATTACTTATGCCGTGTGGTGGATTCGTGGTTATATTCAAGAATACTTGATGCGCCAATACTCGATGGTACGTATTGGAACCACTCAAAATCAGCGAAAACTTTTCTATCAACTGCAAAAACAAAAAGAGACTCTCGATGCTATGGGCATTGAACCTGATTTGGCCTTAATTTCAAGTCGTCTTGGAATTCCCGAAGATGAAGTTCAGGATATGGCACAACGTCTGAGCGGTAGAGATCTGAGTTTAGATGCTCCTCTTGATGGTGAAAACGGCAAAAGCCTGGGAGATCTACAAAAGACACCGAGCAGTGACAATCTTGAAGAAAAAATTGAACTGCAAGAGCAACTTGGAATATTAACTGAGATTATTGAAGAGTTACGTCCCAATCTGAATGAGAGAGAAAAGATCCTTTTGGATGAGCGCATTCTTAACGATGAACCTCTCACCCTTCAAGAAATTGGCGAGAAGTACGGCATCACCAGAGAGGCCGTACGCCAAGCAGAAAATCGTCTGTTAAAGAAAATAAAAGACAAGATGGCAGAGAGAGCTGCCACCTAAGTTATCTCAAGCTCACCTGAACCAATAGTTGCAGCAAGTTTTGCACGTAGACGAGTTACTGCCTGCGCATGCAATTGAGAAACTCGGCTCTCTGTCACTCGCAATACTTGACCAATTTCTTTTAAGTTTAAGTCTTCATAATAATACAAAGACAAAACCAAACGCTGACGCTCTGGTAACTCTTCAATAGCTGTCGCTACAACTTCTTTAATAGATTTGATGTTGAGCTGATTGAATGGATTATTAAGTCTCGAACCCTCTAAAATATCCATGATTGATTTTTTATCGGTATTAGAGAAGCTTGTCGCCTGATCGATGGGCAAAAGACTCACAGGGCGCACTTGATTGACGAGATCATGAAACTCATCCATCGTACAATTTAAAGCTTTTGCAACTTCCTCATCAGTTGGTACTCTACCCAACTCATTCTCAAGATTGACCATAGTCTTATCTAAGAGCTTGGCTTTATCACGAATAGAGCGAGGCACCCAATCCTGAGAACGAAGTTCATCCAGAATGGCACCACGAATACGAAACTCTGCATAGGTTTTAAATTTGTTATCACGAGTCGGATCGTATTTATCAATAGCATCCATCAAACCAATAACGCCTGCAGAAATCAGATCATCAAGCTCAATATTTGAGGGCAGACGAACCGCAATTTTTTGGGCAATAAATTTAATAAGAGGAGAGTACTCTCGAATCAAATCATCTTTTTGATTGCCCGCGACCTTTTTGGGTTCTTCTTTATATTTTTTTAATAAGGCAGCACTTTTAGACATATTTTGAACACCCTCACAACATCCATGTTAACAAAGTGACCGAAGCAACTAAAGTCCAATTCTATTAAGCAATCCCAACGACCTGCTCCCAAAATCCTTCAAATCCACCATAGATTCTTTGGCTGTTTCGCGCTCTTTCTATTTGATTAGAAATTCGCGAAATAGCCATTGAACTCACAGCCGTAGGATCTTGTCTCATAATAAGACGCTGCTGATGAGTGGCTTTTTGCAGATGACTATCTACAGGAATAGAACCTAAAAAATCTAGCTTAACATTCAGGAAGCGCCCGACGACATCCTGAAATTTATTGTACAAAGAAATCCCATCAATCTCTGAAACCACTTGATTGCAGACAATGGAGAAATTTTTAACTCTTCTTTTTTGATTGAGAACTTTTATCAAAGCATAGGCATCTGCAAAGCTAGAAGGATCAGGCGTGAGTACAACCAAACATTGCTGTGCAGCTGAATTTAAAAATAAAACATTCTCAGCCAATCCCGGAGCCGTATCAACCAAGAGATAATCATACGTCACTGGCAAGCGGCTTACACTTTCAAGAACATACCGGCGCTCAAAATGGTTTAAGTGACCGTAATCAACAATGCCACTTCCTCCCGGAATCAAATGAACGTTTGGCGCAACTTCCGTTACGATTTCAGCTAATTCTTTTTCGCCCTTGATGACTTCTAAGAGATAACCCTGAGGTTTGATTCCAAAAAAGATGTCGACATTGGCCATGCCAAAATCACCGTCCAAAATTAGAACTTTAGAGCCTGTCGCCGCTAATCTTAAAGCTAAATTAGCAGTGAGAGTTGTTTTACCAACTCCCCCTTTTCCAGAAGTAATACTGATCGTCCGCGTGGAATTGATCATATCGCTTTCTCCTGAACACTCTGCTGCTGAGGCTTGTGAGTGATTCTAAACAAAAGATCGAGAACTCTCTCTTTAGTTGCAAATTCAAAATCTTCTGGAATACGCGGGCCAATACCAAAAGAGTGCAGGGGTATGTCAAAGCGTCGAGTGAAATTATACAAGACACCATGCTGGGAAGATTCATCTAAACCCGTAAAGATAACATCCGTGTAGTTAAAAGCAGCATACTTTCGACCCGCTTCCACGGCATCCTGATCTTTAATGGTTGCAGGCAAAACTAAATGAGTCTTGATCGAGACTTCCATTTGCGGCATCACTGATTTTAAGAAATTTATTTCTTCTGAGTTTCTTAAAGCGAGCCCAGGGCAATCCACCAAGACAACATCAATATTTTTTAAATATTTACTAATTGCAACCCAATCATTTTGATTGCGAATAACTGCAAAGGGCACATTGAGAATCTGAGCATATATCTTAAGTTGATCTGCCGCCCCCACTTTATAAGTATCTGTGGTCAGCATCGCTACTTTTTTACCCTCACGGATTACCATGTGACTTGCCATCTTAACCATGATTGAAGTTTTACCACCGCCAGAAGGGCCCATAAAACAATGGATCTTGGCATTGAGGTTATTGTCAGCAATGAGAGTAGTCTCCATGATTTGCCGCGCAACCCAACCATCCACGAGGGAGCGATTTTTGAGTTTTGCAATAGGAATAGCTTGTGTCGCTTTTTCTAGAATTTCACCAACAATCTCCTCAGCAACTCCAGCCTGAGTGAGTTTTTCAAACATATAAGATAGTTCATACGGTAAACCATAACTAGCGCCTGGATGAGCCCCAGCAAAATTTTGAGGCATCTGCTGGAAATGCGCTATCACTTGCTTAAGACTTTCAATTTCATTTTTTAATGCTGTAATTTCTGTTGAAGGCATCGTCGGAGCTGGAGCTACAGGCGCTGCTACTGCAACTGCAGGATTTGACATCTTCTGAGTGCGCGCAGCTGCATTTGCAGAAACAGTCACGCGCTCCCTTATGGCCTGGGTGTCTACTGGGGGACTCTGTCTCTTAGTTCCCGTATCATATCCACCTAAACCATGTCTCGCTTTGAGAGTGGCATTGCGAATGCGCTCTTCTGCAATTTGATTCTGCAAATGAGCTTCGGCTTCATCAGCTATTTCGATATAACGACGTTGAGTGATTGCTGGTTTTGATTCTTTTTGAATGTGGTGCTGCACCATCTTTTCGATGATTTCTTTTTGCTGGCGAGCTGGCGTTCTTTGAAACTTTTCTTTATCTTGTTCTTTTAAACGAGATTCTGTGAACTTCTTTTTCATCAGCGTTTCTTCCGAAACGGCAGCTGTAATTTCTACGGAGCCCTCACCTACAAGGCCAAAACTCTTATTGTTATCTCTTACAGAAAGAATAATAGCGTCTGGTCCTAATTGGGTTTTAACCAACTCAAGCGCTTCTTTCATAGTTCGGGCTTCAAATTTCTTAACCTGCATGGCTTAACTCCACGGTTGCGACAGCTTGCACATTGGCATCTGAAGTTAATTCGCTATGAGACAACACCACCAACTGTGGTATAAAGCGTGAAGTTAATTTGTAGATATGACGTCTTGATGTCGGACTCGTAAGTAGGATTGGCTGACCAGCAATTTCAGGATGAGCTTCTACCGCACCCGCAATATTATTGATCAAGTGGTGAGCCGTGTTTGGATCCATTACCAATTGAACTCCTTGCTCTGTCTGCAACAATGAATTAGAAATCAATTCTTCAATATGAGGATGTAACGTCATAACTGGAATATGTCCCATATCTGTTGTATATTTAGCTGTGATTCCTCGAGCTAAAGCTTTTCTTACCGCTTCCGTTAACACTTCTAAATCTTTCTGGCGAGGAGCCTCATCAGCTAAGGTTTCAAAGATTGTTAACAGATCACGAATAGAAACTTGCTCCTTTAATAGATTTTGCAGGACTCTGACCACAGAACCAAGAGACATGAGGTCTGGGATGAGTTCTTCCACGACTTTAGGATGTGTTTTCTTAAAGTTTTCCACCAAACTTGCAGCTTCTTGGCGACCCAAGAGTTCATGAGCATGAGTACGAAGAATTTCTGTCAAGTGGGTTGCCATAACCGTCGGAAGATCAACCACTGTGTAGCCTGCCATTTCTGCCATGTCCTTACGATTAGGAGCAATCCAAAGAGCATCCAAACCAAATGCAGGTTCCTTCGTTGGAATCCCCTCAACTCTGTCGGCGACATTGCCAGGATCCATTGCTAAAAGCATTTCTGGACGAAGAACTCCACCACCAACACGATTACCTTTGATCATCAAACGATACTCACCAGGAGCTAACTGTAAATTGTCCCGAATGTGAATTGAAGGCACAACAATTCCAAGATCGATTGCAAACTGCTTACGAATAGAAACAATTCTCTCCAATAAATCACCTGCTCTATCAGACTCGACGACATTGATAAGTCCATAACCGACTTCAAGTTCTACAAGATCCAATGGCAACATTGATTCCACATTCTCCTTTTTAGGAGCATTGGCAATTTCCTCTTGTTTCTTTTTCTCATTATTAATTTCTTCTTCTTTGTATTTTTGGATAATCCACCCAATACCAATGAGGCCGACAGCCATTAGCAAAAAGGGTATCGTTGGAAGTCCAGGGACTAAGGCTAACAAAGCCATAACCCCACCAGTGATGGTTACTGCCCGAGGATTGATAAAGAGTTGGCTTGTAACTTCTGCTCCCATATTTTGATCAGAACCAGACGTGCGAGTAACAATTGTACCAGCTGCAGTTGAAATAATTAAGGCTGGAATCTGTGATAGCAATCCATCACCAATAGTTAACATCGTATAAAACTTAGCAGCAGTTGCAATATCAAGGTCCTTTTGAAGAACACCCACCGCCAATCCACCAACAATATTAATAATTGTAATGATAATGCCGGCAATAGCATCACCACGGACGAACTTAGAAGCACCATCCATCGCTCCGTAAAAATCCGCTTCAGAAGAGATTTCTTTACGACGACGACGAGCTTCTGCTTCTGTGATAAGACCAGAATTTAAATCAGCATCAATTGCCATCTGCTTACCTGGCATGGCATCTAATGTAAAACGTGCAGCGACTTCAGCAACTCGACCAGAACCTTTAGTGATAACGATAAAGTTAATCACAATCAAAATCACAAACATGATAAAACCGATAACGTAGTTGTTGCCAACAACGAAGTTACCAAAAGCCTCGATCACATCACCAGCTGCCGCTGTTCCTTGATGTCCATTTGTTAAAATCAAACGAGTTGTTGCCACATTCAGAGATAGACGAAAGAGTGTTGTCATCAAGAGCAACGATGGGAAGGAAGTAAAATCAAGTGCTCTTTGTATATAAATAGATACTAAAAGAATTAAAACACTCAGTGCCAAAGAGAAGCTCAGCGCAATATCCAACATAACAGCTGGTAGAGGCACAATCATCACTGCCAAAATGGCAAGAATACCAATCGCAATCAGCAGATCTGTATTCTTGGTGTATTTTTCAAATCTTTTAAAAAACTGGAATAATGCTTCCATTATCTTTTAATCCTTTTTTTCAACTTGTAAACGTACGAAATCACTTCAGCAACAGCGACAAAGAGTTCTCTTGGAATCACTTGCCCGATTTTAAGGGTTTTAAAAATTGTTCTGGCGAGAGGCTTATTTTCCAAAATTGGAATATTATGCTCTCTTGCAATTTCTTTAATTTTTTCTGCAACAAGATCTGCTCCTTTAGCAACGAGCTGAGGAGCTGGCAGATTTTCATCATATTTTAAGACGACAGCAATATGAGTGGGGTTGGTTACAACTACAGTAGCTTTGGGAATATCATCCATCATACGCTTAGTGGCCATTTGCCTCTGGATTTGCCGGATGCGCGATTTGATCATGGGATCCCCTTCGCGCTGCTTGTGCTCTTCTTTGACTTCTTGCTTTGTCATCATCATTTGTTTTTCCAAATCCCATCTCTGGAAAAAGTAATCAGCAAGAGCTAAAATCAACATGATGCCACCAATTGTCGAAAACAGTTTGAACATGAGTGTCCCAATGTAAACAAACATTTCGGCAACATTAAAATGGATCATTGTCGGCAAGATTCGAATTTCTGATTTTAAGACGTAATACAAAACACCAATAATAAAAACCATCTTTAAAAATGATTTTAGTCCCTCAACCAGAGTTCTCATGCTGAAAAGTCGTTTAAAACCTGCAATGGGATCTAATTTTTCGAACTTTGGCGTCAGAGCATCTTCTACCTGTAAAAAACCCGTTTGCACTACTGAAGAAGCAAAGCCAATTAGACCTGCAACCCCTAGAGCTGGAGCAATCAGCAAAACTCCTTTAAATGCAGCAAACTTCATAGCCTCAGTAAAATCACCCGAACGAATATGCACAACTAGTTGATTTCCAAATGAATAAGTAAAAAGCTCCGAAAGCTCTCGAAAGAAAAAACGACCTAAAGCATACACCAAGCCAGCAGCTGCTAAAAGAAAAGCAGCAGAAGCTAACTCCCGTGTCGTTGCTACTTGACCCTTTTTGCGAAACTCTTCGCGTTTGGCGTCTGTAGCTTCTTCTGTTTTTTCGTCGCCCTGATCGTCAGCCATTGTTCCTTCCTAGAACTTTGTCTACAGCGCACGCATTACTGCCATCATTTGCTCAGCAGTAAAATTAATAATACTTTCCATTTCAACATTGATAAGAGGTAAACAAATAAATAAAACCGCAAACCCAACTCCAATAGTTACGGGAATAGAAGTTACAAGAACGTTCATTTGCGGTACTGCACGACCTAAGATACCCATAGCTATGTTCACTGCCAGAATGGAAACAACTATGGGGGCTGTCATTCTAAGCGTAATCAACAATAAACTTTGCCCAAGCTGAGACATTTCACCCATAGCCCCAAGGTTTAATGCCAGCTCCGAAACTGGCAATAAAGCAAAACTTTCATTCAATCCGGAAATGAGAATGTGGTGACCATTCACTGCAAAAAACACTAATGTTGCTAAAAGTGTAAAAAATTGCTCCAGAGAGCTCCCCTGTGTTCCGCTCATTGGATTAAATAATTGCGAACTGCTCAAACCAATGGTCACTGCGATAAAGTCTCCTGTCATTGAGACAGCAAAAAAGAACAAACGGGTTAGAAAACCTAGAGTTAAACCGATGAGTATTTCACGAACTGTTAAACTGATAAAATTTTCAATTACAAAAGTGGGATCAAATGCCGATTTTTGCACTAGTGGGAACATCAAGATCGAAACAACCAAAGAAAGTAAGATCTTAATGTTTCCAGGAACTTGTGGCGAACCAATGACCGCACAAGAAACAATAAATGCAGAGATACGAATAAGTACCAATGCAAATAAAATTATTTCTGCCTCGGGCAATTGGTAAAAGCCAAACATCTATTCTCTCACAATCGTGGCGATGTTCTCAAACAAATCAATAGTATAAGCACTCATCACATCCATCATCCATGGACCAGCAATGACAAAGATGATGGCAATAATTAACATCTTGGGGATAAATGTTAGTGTTGCCTCATTTATTTGTGTCAGCGCTTGAAAAATACTCACCGCTAAACCCACCACCAGAGTAGATAACAACAATGGTGCCGCCAACAAAGCGGTGGTCTTGAGCGCATCTTGACCTAATTGTATAACAACTTCCTCACCCATAATTTATCCTTTAGCCAAAGCTCTTTACCATGGAGCCAATTAAGAGGCCCCATCCGTCCACAAGGACAAAAAGCATAATTTTAAATGGCAACGAAATAACTATTGGAGGAAGCATCATCATCCCCATGGCCATCAAAACAGACGAGGCCACAATATCGATGACTAAAAATGGTAAGAAAATAATAAAACCTATCTGAAATGCTGTCTTAAGTTCTGAGACAACAAATGCAGGGACAAGCACCATTGTTGGCACATCAGCTCTTGTTTTAGGCTTTTCGATCTTTGCCAATTTAACAAAAAGAGCTAAATCGGTGTCGCGTGTCTGCGAGAACATAAATCTGCGTAGTGGTGCCAACGTCGCCTCAAGTGCCTGATCTTGACTGATTTTACCCGCAAGATACGGCTGCACCCCATTGTTATTTGCCTCGGTAAAGACAGGTCCCATTACAAAAAAAGTTAAAAAGAGTGCCAAACCAACCAACAATTGATTGGGAGGCATCTGCTGCACACCCATTGCTTGGCGTAGAAATGATAGAACAATGATAATACGGGTAAAACCCGTCATCATAATTAAAATGGCTGGAGCTAAAGTTAATACAGTTAATATTATAATTAACTTAATGGCGTTCACCACTTCGTTTGGATTATCAGTTGTCTTAAAACCCAAATTCATAGTTGGCAATGTCACTTGTGCCAACGCTGTTGAACTAGCAAATAAGACACCAATAATCGCAAGAATCCATCCTAGATTCAAAGCCTTTGTCTTCACTCAATTGACCTCATATTTCTTAATCTACGAGCGACCACTTCACGAATTCCACCCATTGCAAACTCTTCGTCATCTGCTTCAGCCGGATCAGCAAAATCCTTATCATCACCCATGCCCTTGAGCACCCCATCAAACCTATCATTGGCAACTGCTGGCAACTCTTCATCAAGCAGTGCCAAAGTTTTAATATGACTGATATTGTGATCAGTAATACCAATGAGAATTGATTCTCCGGCAACGTGAACTATAGCCAAAGATTTTTTAGGACCTAAATAGTGCTGCTGTAGAACTTTAATTGGAGTTTGAAACTTTGCCTGTTTTGGCAAAGAGTATTTTCTTAAGAAAATAAATGCACCTGTTCCGACTAAGCCAATAATGGAGAAACTAAGGAGAATCTTAAATAACGGACTCTCATCTCCTGCAGTTTTTTTCTGTTTGTCAAAATTAAGAGGTATTTCATTCTCAGCTTTTTTTGTGTCCACTATTTCTTTTGCATTTTCTTCTTCTTTTACTTGAGCAGCAGCACCCTCTTCAGCTGAAGTTGAGTTAGATACTTCTTGAGCTAATGCAATTTCTGACTCTAAAGCTGCCATTTCGGCTGCCTCTGCTGCCGCAGCATCAGTCTCAGCATAGGCAAAGTGAATATTTAAAAAGAATAAAGCAAAAACTAGTTTTTTCATTACTACCTCAACTGTTCGACACGTTCTGCTGGTGAAATGATATCGATTAAACGAACACCAAACTTATCATTAACTAGTACGGCCTCACCACGAGCAATCAGCTTGTCATTGACATATACCTCCATAGGCTCACCAGCTAATTTATTTAACTCGATAACACTTCCTTGAGTTAAATTTAATAACTCACTCACTGGCATCTTAGTTCGACCTAATTCCACAGTAACCCGTAGGGGAATATCCAAAATCAAATTTAGGTTGCGGTCTTTACTACTGGAAGCGCCGCCTTGACCGTCACTATCTTTCGAAGATTCAGCTTCGTTCATCAACTTATCTGTCAAACTATCCAAACTGTCGTCACTCATACTAGCTCCCTATTTTTCGATGGTCCTGGTCAGCTGCATTGCCACTGTCCCGTGATGTATTCCGTAATAGCCTTTAAACTTTTTTACATTCTCAACCTGGATATCAAATTCCCCAGTAGCGTCTTTATTAAGAGGAATCACATCGCCTACCTTCAAAGTCATAAGGTCACGAAGGCGAATCTCTGTTTCTCCCAATTGAACTTTAATTTCTAACGCAGTCTCCATTAATTGCTGAGTGATAATTTCGGTCCATAGTTTTTTATCTGTCTGATCCGACTCAACCTGAAAACCATTTTGTAGTTTTTGTTTAATAGGTTCGATTGTTGAGTAAGGAACTACAATCGAGATAGTTCCTGTTGCATTCTCGAGTTCCACGTCAAACGTAGATGCAATAACCACATCTGTTGGGGGCACGATACCAACAAATTGCGGATTGACTTCCGTTCTCACGAAAGAACAACCAATTTTTTCTATTGATGACCAAGCACTTTCGAGATCATTGATTGCTAATTCCACAACTTTTCGAACTATTTGCAGTTCAATTGGGGTAAAGTCTTTGCCGTCAATTTTTGTGTAGGGACGATCCGCCCCACCAAAAAAAGAGTCTACCAAGGCATATGCTAACTTCGATTCAATAACTAAGAGTGCAGAACCACGTAAATTATTAAAACGTAAAACACTCATGCATGTAGGCATCGGTAGAGTGTTGATGAACTCGCCAAATTTCAAAAATTCGGTTGATGTTAATGAAATGGAAGCAATTTTACGAAGGGCAGATGACAACGAAACACGAAAGGCTCGCATGAACTTCTCGTAAATAACTTCTAGCTGAGGAAAACGCCCCCGAATAATGCGATCCTGCGAAGTCAGATCATAAGACTCAATCTTTTTTTCTTCTACCTTGCCTGGGCCACCTGACTGACCACCAGAGGCATCAACTTTACCAGAAGACTCCGGTGCCGGTACATCACCGTCGGAGACTGCCGCTAGAAGAGCATCAACTTCACTTTGTGAAAGCACTTGATTCATCTTAGAACCGCCCTAGTTATAAATAAACTCAGTGAAAAACACATTAGATATTTTTCCTGAGGTTAAGAATGAGTTAATTGTCTCTTTGATTTCAGAACGTAAGTTGTCTTTACCTTCTTGAGTTGAAACTTCTTCGTAAGTTTTGCTGGAGAGAATGATTATAATGATATCTCGAACTTGAGCCTTACGCTTGTCTATTTCAGCGGCAACAGACTCACCATTGATTTCTAAAGCCATTTCAACTTTGGCTACTTTGCGACCTTTAGATCCAGCAAGATTGATTATAAAGGTTTCAAGAGGAACTACTTTACCCACTTCTGTAGATTGGGCAATTTCTTCCTTCTCTTTCTCTTGAGTTTGTTTTTCACCTTCGATGACCTGATCTAAAGTCGCACGTTGTGCTTCAAGTTGTCTGTTTTTAAAAAGCATAAAGCCAACAGCACCCACGACAATCATGTTTACTACTGCCAAGGCAATTAAAAGAATGGGTTTTTGTCCGCTGGGAGCAGCACCTGATGCTTCAGCTTCTGTTGCTTTTTCCTCTGCCACTTTCATCCTCCATGATGAACACCGAATGATCCGAGTTTTTAATAAGCAACACTAATGCCAAACAGACCTAGGACTAGCCTGTTTATTCCAAATGAAATAGCTTTGAATAGGGGAATATTTTGCCTACTAGGCAAAATTTGACTCGTCCAAAAAAGTGTTAAAAGGGGTCAATCTTTTGACGGATTGACCCTCGACTTTGGACTCGATGGTAAGACTCTATGATATTCAATCTGTCTGCTGCTGAACATGCTTTTGAATAATGGATCTCATTGCTTCAACTAGATGTGAATTACCAGCAACACAGGAATTGAGATAAGGATGATAATCTTGCCCACGATAAGATTTTACAACTCCTCCTGCTTCGCGAACCAACAAGATACCCGCAGCAGAATCCCAAGGTTGAAGATTTCTTTCCCAGAATCCATCAAAAACACCTTTGGCAACAAGACACAAATCATAAGCCGCAGCTCCTGGGCGCCGAATACCCCGAGTCTTTCTTACCATTTCAGAGAAGATTTGTAGTTGTTCAGAAATAACATGCTCATGTTCAGCAACGAACCCCGTTGCTAAAAAGGCATCTTTTAATTCATGTGTTTTTGAAACTTCTAATTTCTTTCCGTTGAGAAAAGCCCCAACACCTTTAATCGCAGTATAAGTCTCGTTAAGAAGTGGAACATCGATCACCGCAATCTTAATTTCATGATCCACCTCTAAAGCTAATGAGATACAAAAAATTGGAAAACGATGAATGTAGTTAGTTGTTCCATCCAAAGGATCGAGGATCCATCGTCCCGCTTTTGATGGCGTCAGATTTTTGACCCCACTTTGGTAGGCCCCCTCTTCTCCCAAAAACTCATATTCCGGAAAATGTCTTAGCAAATAGTCCTGTATGACTCTTTCAGAGGTTTTATCCGCTTCTGAGACTAAACCCGCTTGAAACTTAGCCTCTACCTGACCTAAGTTACCGTAATAATTGAGAAGAACTTCTCTGCCTAAGCGGCAAGCCCGCAAAGCGTGATGTAAAATTAGTTGCCATTTTTCTTGATTTTCTGCTGTTTCCAACCTAGACCCCTAGTAAAAAAGACCCTCTGTATTGACCATATCCGAAGCCAAAGGTTAGCATAGAGATAGAGTCAATGGAATGACTTAGCAAACTTGGTTTGCATTTACCCCGAGTGAGGAAAAAATGGGTGCAAAAACAGACGTCATTGTAAAATTAGTTTTTGTTTTTTTCATATCGCTGCTTTCTTTTTCAATTGGCACTTTTGTTGGCAAAAAGTATAGCGACAATCAACATCAACTTGCTGCTCTTGAACCTAATAAAAACAAGGCAGTTGTTGTTAAAGATGAACATAAAGACGAGCATGCTGAAGAAAAGGGCGATATCGCACGTGAGGTAGCTTCTGAAGAAGAACCCGCTATGTCTGATGATGAAATTGCAAAATTGGCAGAAGAGTTTGTTAAAGAAGATGACGCTCACTCAGCACATGCCCCAACCGAAGCTCCCGCAGCTACAAAAGTAGTTGCTACTGAAAAGAAGGAAGTTGCTAAAACTCCTGAAAACCCTAGCTTGCCCACGCCAAAAGAGTTAGCAACAGTCCAACAAAAAGTTCAAAATGCTGACAAAACAAGAGTGCCCACAAGCCTTCCACAAGATGTTGGTACTTTCAAACCGGGTAAATTTACTGTACAGGTAGCTTCATCTGCTGATGAGAAAGAAGCCCAGACTCTCACTGCTGACCTTAAAACAAAAGGTTATGCTTCATTTTATATCCCTGCTGAAATTAAAGGTAAAACTTGGTACCGTGTCAGCGTCGGTCAGTTTAATACAATGAAAGAAGCACAGGGTTATAGAGCTGAACTCATTGAAAAGGGTCATGTTAAAACAGCTATCATTCAAAAGATTGCTCAATAATTAAAATTTATTTGCAGAAAAAAAAGAGCTCAGTAAACCTACTGAGCTCTTTTTTTATTTTAAAACTAAATCAGTTGAAAAAAGATATTACGGAGCTTTTTTGTCAATACTGATTGCGAACTTCTTAACTCCAGATTTCTTTACGATATCTAAAACTGCAACAACCCTACCGTGAGGCACATCTTTGTCTGCAGAAATAATAGCTTGAACTTCTGGGTTTTTAGCCACTTCTTCTTGGGCTTTTTGAGCCACAACACCCTCATCTACAAAAGCACCGTTCATGTTGATCTTACCGTCAGGAGTGAGGGCAATATTCAACTTTGAAGGAGCAGTTTGATCTCCACTGGCTGCTTGTGGCAGATTCACATTAATTGTCGGCTTAATAAACATTGGCGCTGTTACCATAAAAATTATGAGAACAACTAAAATAATGTCTACCAAGGGAACAACATTGATATCTGAAATTGCTTCGTCGCTGTCATTCCATTTTGCGCCCATAAACTAAACGCCTTTCTTTTTTGCGTATGCTAGGCACAGCTCTTTAACACTCTCAAGACTTGTAAAGATACCTTTTACCTTTTTAGAAAAGTAGTTGTAGGAAATTACTGCTGGCATAGCAACAAAAAGGCCCGCAGCAGTAGCAACGAGAGCTAATGAGATACCTGCCATCACGGTCTGCTGACCTGCCTCTGGAGCCATCGCAAGATCGTTAAATGCTTTCATGATACCCAAAACTGTTCCCAACAAACCAATATATGGAGCATTGGAACCAACAGTAGCTAAAAATCCCAAAAATTTCTCTAACTCAGGCTTTTCGGTAAGAGCAAAAGTATTAAATATTTCTTCTAATCCCTTGGAGCCATTATCTCGCATGTGCTTCAAAGCGTAAGAAGCTGCTCGTCCCTCGATTGACTGAGGATCTTTAGCTATGTCTTCAACATCTTCTACACTATTGCTTTGCAATGCCATTTTTATCTTTAATCTCACTCGCTCAGATTCAGATGAAATTTTACGTAAAGCAAAAAATCTTTCTAAAATCATGCCCACACTAAGGACACTAAGAACAAGTAGAATCCATAAAACTACTTGATCGGCTAAATGAGCAACTGCAAATATTTTTTCTGTGAGCATGAAGCAACTCCCTTTGACTAGATAAACGCTGTCCACCATTATCTAATGAGAGATAAAGATAGGTCAAGGTATGCGCAAGTCTTCGCTTCAATTAATTTTTATTTGTGGGATGCTGCTCTTTCAGCTGGGATGCACCACTAAGAAGTCGACTTCTTATTTGGTTATTGCCATTGATGACCTCTCCTCCACCGATGTCTTGTGTACTTCAGATCAGTATAACGACACCATGAAGTCTGGCTTTGCCATCTTGTGCGCCGAATCTATTCGTTTTACCCATGCCTATACTCCCTCACTACAATCGGTACCGACACTGGCTTCACTATTAACTGGACTCTACCCCATCGAACATGGCACTCGACACAACGGCCAAACCCTAAGTGCTTCTTTGGATACCAATGCCGAAATTGCAGTCAAAAACGGCTATCGCACTGCTTTCTTCTCAGGCGGCGCGCCTGTTTTAAGAAAAACAGGATTGAATCAAGGATTTGAACTCTTTGATGATGAATTTATTCTTAGTCCGCAACATATCCACAGAGCAGTCCACAAAAATATTAATAACTTTATTGATTGGCTTGATGAGAGCTCTGCTAAAAGGTTTTTCTCTTTTATTTATATTCCTGATCTCATCTTTACTCATATACCCACCGCAAACTCCGAAGGAGAACTTCGTAGTTATTCCTTTAACAGCCAACTAGAAGAAGTTGATGAGGCTCTTTATGGCCTTTTTGCTCGACTCAAAGATAAAGATCAATGGAATAATACTCAAATTATTGTATTAGGACTTACTGGTCATTCACAGTCAGAGCGTCCGAATGAGCCTGGCCCGATGAATCTAAATAGCGAAAACACTCAGGTTGCCCTATTTGTAAAACCGGCAACACCACCTCGAGATCTTGCCTTAAGTTGGAAAATTGATCGCAATGTGACACTTGTAGATATCGGCCACACTTTACGTGATCAACTCGGGGGTAATGACTCTCCACTTTTTAATAGCTTTCCTACACTCTCTCTAAAATTTAATTTAAAAGATTTAGAAAAGATCATTCCACAAAAGCGCCCCATACTCATAGAAACTGCTTGGCCAAGTTGGCGCTACAAACTTGGACCACGCTATGCTTTTGTTTATGACAAATATGTTTGGATTCATGATACCGAACCTAAAATATACAATTCCCTTATAGATCACTTCGAAAACACACCGATGGCGCTTAATTTAAGTCTGCTTAAAGAGTTTGAAGAAATTCTTAAGTTGACTCAAGAAAAGCAATTAGAACCTTTCCCTGGGCTAACGCAAAAAGAACTACTAAAGCGAAGTATTCACTTTTCTACTTGGATGCGACCTGACCGCAAAGATCAACTTATTCGCGAGCTACAGAGAATTTCATCTTCCGAAAAAGACCAACAAGATTTAAAAAACTATATTTTGCGAACGCTACTCTTGCAGGGACAATACAGCTCTTTTCATAACTATCTAGCAAAAGCTAATGGATTTAATGAATTTAAACATATTAGCGCCATCGAAACTGAACTTCTCCAAAGTGACTCATGCTACCATCTTTTAAATATAGATATAGACAGTAACAAGTTAAAACTATGTTCCGATGATTTGTGGGTTGAATTTGTCGCTTGGGTGCGCGCGGCAGACTTAGGACTAAATGCAGAAGTTCAGAGAGCAAGGTTTGAACGTAAGCTTTGGTATCACCTAATTGATCAAAACTTAGTGAGAACAAATCTAGCTATAAATCATATCTGGGACTTAAACTCACAATTACAGTGGCAACCATCTCGATCTGAGGTTGCCCTCTTAAATCCACGATGGCATAAACAACGTGCCATGGTCGAAAATAGTTTACGTTTTTTAAATAAGATTGCGAACGATCAACAAGAATAAAATTCTAACCTAAGTCAACTCGCCCTATCCAAAATGGATTCTCAGGAAACACTCTGGCCATAACATTTGTAAGCTCCTGGATACCAGAAGATCCAACATGCGTAAAAAACTCAGGCGCAAGTACGGAGCTAGAAAGCAAATAGAGAGAGTCATTTTCTTTAATATGCAGACTGCCTAAGCGAGGAGAAACGGTCTGATTGATACCTAATAGTTCTTTGGGAAGAGGTGGACTTCGTAGATCTACGCTGCAACTCAAGGGCTGAAGTGGATAGCCTTCTCGCTGTAAAAAAATATTGGGCATACCCACTTGTGCGTAGGATAACAGGCTACCCGTTCTTCTAAAGGCTATCAACTCAAGAGCAACAGAGTATTCACTTTTGTTTTCCGTACGGAAGATCTGCTCATTGGCGATTTGTATAGCTACGTTAAGATCATTGCAATCTTTCGATAGCTGGGGATATAACTCAAATGGCGTTGTGACTTCGACATCAGAACTTGCTGCTTCTATAAATTTAATGACTTCTTCGATAGTACGCTCTGCAATAGCCTGATCACCCCAAGAAGAAGCTATAACCAACGTATTTTCATCACTAGAAACATTTGTTACAGGTCGAGGTCGAAAAACTTTTGAAGAGTATGAGCGACTTTCAATTTTCATTAGAGTGCTCCATATTTTTTTAACTTAATGTAAGCTTTTTTGTAATACTCTCCATCAGGCACATCCAACTGCAGTATTTTCTTCCACTTATCTTTCGCACCAGCTCGTGACTCGCCACCATCAACATTACCAAAGGACTCTTCTAAGACTCCTTCTTGATAAAGAACCATCATCTGCTTTTTAAGTTCATTCACATAAATATTTATGCGTTCTTTTACTTCTTCGTTAGTGGGGTCTACGGCCACTGCTTTTCTTAAAGTTAAAATTGCAGATTTTAGATTCCCTGCTTGATAGTATTTAGTAGCCTCCGACTCAAATCTTGCAGTTTTACTACTCATCATCTTACGTATACGAGAAATGCTTGAGCTTGCTTTATTCTTTAAACCATTGGGGTCAGGAAGTCTGGAATCAACCACTTTCTTGTAGGCTGCAATCGCTTCTAAATTTTGCCCCTTTTTTTCTAGATTCTCTGCACTTCTAAAAAGTCCACTGAGCTGTCCAACAAGATTATTGTATTGTTCTTTTTGGCGTTCCTTTTCTTCTCTAGCAAGCGTATGCATCTCGGCAGCCTGCTTTAGCTCCACTAGTTTTGGATGTTCTGGGTTAAAAGCAATAACTGGAGAGATACAATCTTCAATTTCTGCAATGGTAACATCAGGAGATATTTTTTTGCTGCAGATTTCTGCTTGCTTCAATATCTCTTGCTCTTGTGCTGCTTTCGCAGCCTCAATACGTGCATTTTCTTTTTGCATTTCACTCAAACGAATAGCCTCTGCAGCTAGTCGTGAGATTTCGACCGAATTCAAATAGTTGGGAACCTTATCTAAAACTTTCTGTATCTCTTGCGCTGCAAGTTCATATTTCCCGCTGCGAAAGTAATTATTAGCCAATTCATAGTTTTGTTTTACCAAAGTCTGTTCTGCTGGCGTTAGTTTGCTAAAAGGATCTGATTGAGTGGAGCCAGCTTTAGGTTTATTTGTGTCCTGTGGCTCTTCTGAAAAAAGAAAAGCTAAGACAAGTATCAACACTGCACCTACAATGATTTTGGGTCTGTTTTTTTCGAAATCAAATTTCTTTTTACCACCAGTCATATTCCCAGGAACACCACCCGTCGGAGCAGGCATACCTTGTTGATAGTGACCTGGAACTCCGTAACCGGCATTGACCTCTGAAGGACTTGGATAAGGATGGACTCCCATTGGCATGGGTGCAGATGCCGTCATTAGCGCTGGTGATTCATATGCACCCGTGTATGCATTAGGAGAATCTGCAATACCTGTCATTTTTGCGATTTCTAGACGGCCCGTAAAGTTGGGATCTCGTATCTCAAATTTTAAGATATTTTTGAGAACCTGAATTTCATCTCCGCTTTTCAAAGGTTTCAACTCAGAATCTAACAACTCGCCATTGAGCATAGTGCCATTGGCACTACCTAAATCAGTAATATAAAACTGCCCAGCAATTTTTCGAATCTCAAATTGTTTACGACTCACCTTCTGATCTCGGATAACAATGGAGCAATGATCTTCGCGACCAGCCAACCACGTATCACCACCCTCAAGTCTAAAGGAGTCTCGTTCCTCTCCAAGGTCATCAACAATTTTTATAACTGCAATTGACGGAGACATTCCAACTACAGTTTTTTCGTCGCCTGCTTCTTCGGCATTTTTTTCAGAGAGTTCTGCTGTTTCTATTTTCTCAGAAAATTCGAATTCATATGGTGATAAAGAAAAAACAAGCCCCTCACTTAAGAGGAGTTCCTGAACATCTTCGCCACCAGTTTTGATATTGCCGTAGCGACTCATTACTTGCACATGCCAATTTGTTCCATCGCTGACAATCTTAAAATGTTCGCGAGAAATACCTTTTTCTGATTGCAAAACAATATCACAATCGTCTTTACGACCAGCAATATACTCTCTGTTGGCACTCAGAGGTAGCTCTGAAATTAATTTACCTCTGAGTTTCACTCTTAAGACTGCCATCAGTATCTTCCTTCAAGTTCAAGTCGGCACTCTTCATGAAATTTTTGTGCTTGTTTATAGTTTGGATCATCACGACGCCCTTGAAGTAAAATCATTGCTTTACCAAATGCGTCCGCACAAAGTCTCCAGTTTCCTTTCTCGCGATAACGAGCCCCTTGCAGCATATGCTCTTTCACCATTTGATCCATGCGTGTTTTAGATAAGTTAAAATACCTGCGGGCCATTTCATTGCCTGGATCCAAATTAAGTACAATTTGAAATCCCTCTTGTGCCCTCATATACTGTCCTTGATTGTAGTCACGAAGGGCTCGAACTAAATTTTCTTGGGCTCGCAAATAGGCCGTGGATTTTTTAGCCTCAGACTCTTCTTTTAATCTACCAATAGAATCTTGAGATTGCTGCAACTCCTTTAGAATTTGCGTTGAGTCTTTAACAGCATTGGGATCCTTTTTAGGAGCTGAAGAATCCGTAAAGAAGAACCAATAGATTAATCCACCTAGTGCCAAAACTATGAGGTAAAATCTAATTTTCTTCTTCTTTTCGTCGTCCATTCCTCTCGACATCATTGGGTTTGCACCCATACCCGACATGCCAACCCCGGGAGCTTGTTGCTGAGGAATTCCCATAGAGTTTACATTTCCCACTCCACCTGAAGGACGCATAGCTGCAGGAGTTGGATTCACGCTTGGATTCATTGGCGGATGCTGAGGAGTTCCCGGAATTTGAGGAAGCTTTTCAGACTCACTTTTTTGGGCCCATGCATCTACAGAAGCAACACTCAACATTTCTGGAGATTTACTCGGGACTGGCTTGTTTTTTAAGGTGTACTGAATTTTGAGGACTGTATCCCCAATGTGAATACGATCTCCTGGATTTAATTTCTCTCTGTCAGTTTTAGTACCATTTACTAAAATGTAGTTTTTCTGCGAAGTGTTTAGTACAAAAAACTCATCGCCGTGCTGCTGAATTTCCGCATGGTTACGACTTACTTTTGGGTCATTGGCAATAACTAAGTGATTATCACTTCCTCTTCCAATTTTGATAACAGGCTCCTGAAAACTCAAGCGATTGAGCTTTTCATTTCCCTTTTCAATCAAAATATCTAAGGTCAGTACATCTGACATCACTGGTGCAACTCCCATAAGTTTAACTCGCTTCAAGCGGCGCAACGGTCACTATAAAAAACTCAACACTATCCCCAGATTGCGTGAAGGCTTGACAGTTCATAATGCAAGGATGGCCACCAAACTCTAGCTGGTCATTATGCATCTGTCTGGGGTTCTCCATTGCACGAATCTTTAAGTCATTTAAGTTTTGCTGTAGAGCCGAATCAGGTATTTGATGAATCGTCTGCCCCTGCAATTGCTGTGGCTCTACTCGAGCAAGCTGGGCAAAACCAGAATTAACAGCAATAATGCGTCCTTCTGAGTTAAAGACAAGGCCTGGGAGCCCCATCATCAACACTAAATTCTCCATTTCACCATCACGATTTACAAATTGAGAACCATCTCCCGAACCTTCGCCATGTACGTAACGGCTTAACAGAGAATTGATATTCCCCACTAGCGCCTGAAGAGCTGGGTAATTAAATTCACTTTGAGTGGTGTCACGTTTTTCACGTAAAGCTAAATCCAATTCCGCATTAAGAGCTTTAATAGGTCTTTCAATCAAAGAATAGAGGAGATAATAAATCAGCAGCCCGACAACACTTGCAATAACTAGTGTTTGCAGGAATAAACTCAGCGCTCGACCATCATCAAATTCAAGAGCTGAAATATCATACACAACTACAGCATGAGCACGCACTGCCTGCTCACCTGTTGATGAATCAAAAGCTCCAATTGGAAAACTGGACACAATAATATTACCAGTTTGCCCAACAAAACCTCTGCCTTCGGCTCTAATCTTTGAAATAAACGGAATATCGGCGGTACCACCAGCACGGGATGCTGGCGCTACAATGTTACCTGAAGATTGTTCAACAATAAGAGCCTGCTCCACTCCCTCTTGAATTTGAATGCTATCTACCGCTAAAGAATTTAACTCTTGCCGTAAATAAGCTGCTTGATTGAGATCCGCTAGTGATCTTGCAAGTGATTGCGCTCGCCTTTTACTCTCCAAAACTATAGCTTCTCGAGTGATTGTCACCATAGGAATCATGGATAGCAAAGTAGTCACAAAGATAAAGACTCCTACAAAACCTAAAATAACCACTTTAAACTCAAAAACTTTTGCAAGCTGATAGATCGCAGGTAAAGCCACTCGATCCATATACTCCTGAATACGGGCTTGCAAAGCCTGAAGTGGAGGTTGAGGAGGAACATAAGCAGGAGCGGCTCCCCCAGAAGAAACTCCTGCGGTTTGTGGCTGATAGTAATTTTGCTGCACATGAGGCTGAGGTATGGGCATCTGCGGATAAGCACTTGGTGATGGCGCTCCTCCAACGACTGCAGGAGAAACTCCAGTCCCAACATGAGGTGCAGTATTTTTAGGTGCTTGCAAGATCAAATCAATCAGAATGTCATGAATGCCAACTTTGTCTCCCATACGAATAGGTGACTGCTGAGTGCGAACTCCATTTATAAAAGTTCCATTACTCGATTTAAGATCTGTAATTACAACTCTATCATTTTGCACATGCAGTTCTGCATGCTCCTTAGAAACACCGACACTACTCAATCTGATTTGACATTGAGGGGATCTACCTAGCGTATTTTTTCCAACTTGCAGAGGGAATATTTGCCCAGCTTGTGGGCCAGTTAGTATCCTAATTGCCCACATAAAGTTGATCTCCAAGTTCAATATTCATCTCTCTTATTTTACCCGCAGGAAGTTCAAATACAGAGGAAGCATTCCACTTTGGTAAAATCAATCGCCATGGCCTTACAGCAGTATTGAGAGCTACTACTTTTAAAGAGCGATTTACAAAAACACAATCGATGGTAAATTTCATAAAAAAAGTATGTATTGAATTGCAGTGATGAATCCACAATCCTTGACCTGTAGGTAGAGAGGATTGACCTAACAAGCCAACCCCTCGATCGCGAAAGGTTTTAGCTATCTTTAAATCAGACACTATGATGTTTTCTTTGGTCAAACTCTGCAACACTGCCATTAATTACCTCCATAAAAGAAGGAAATAACGACAGGACCAAAAACCATAATAAATACTGCTGGTAAAATAAATATCATCATGGGAACTAAAACAGTCTGCGAAGCTTTAGCTCCTGCTTTTTCTGCTCTGACAAAACGCTCTAGTCGCATTTGAATAGATTGATCTTTAAGTACTTGAGCAATAGGAGCACCAGATTGTTCTGCATCAATCAAAACTGCCACAAAAGAAGTGATCTCATTCATGTCCAGTCGCTCAGCCATATCTTTTAATGCTTGGGTCTTCGATGCACCAATTTTTATATCCTTTAAAACCGTTCCTAACTCATCAGCCAAAACGGAGTCTGTACCTTGAGACTTATCCACAATCTTTTGAATAGCCGAGAAGAAATCTAAGCCCGCTTCTACAGAGAGCGCCAAAAGATCAATAAAGAAAGGTAGATCACTGCGAACAGAAAGCTCTCTTTTCTTCTTCTCTCCACGTGCGTGAATTTGGGGCAAAAAGTATCCCATCAAGCCAAGGCCGATGACAATAGGCCATGAAAGCCCTAACTCTAGAGAGAAGTTTAGAATTGCGATAAAGACTGGAAACAATAAGCCCCAAAGAAGCTGCAAACCGATGAACTCATCTTCGTTAAGCTCTGATGAGAGACCAGAAGTTAAAATAAGTTTGCGAACATTTTCCCTCATTTGAGGGTTTTTTATTTTAATTGCATGCTGCAAAGTAAATTGGTGCACCAAGGGACGTGAGAAATTAATAATTGGATTTTTTGATTTCTTTGGTTCGTCGTTATTAGCCCATGACAACTGAGCTTTCTCATTTTTTGTTGAGAAAGCGGTAGAGATAAAGAGATACACGGCGAATCCGCCAAGTACCAAAGCTAAGATGAGCATCAATTCTGCACTACCCATTGTCTCCTCTTTGCGGTTATTCTGAAGTCATGAAAATCTTTCTTGCTTCGAAGTCACCGCGCCGCCAAGAACTTCTCAAAAAATTAGGAGTTCCATTCACAGTTGTTTCATTAGAAGTATCGGAAATCCCTGACAAAAACATAAATGTTCAGGAACAAATTCTCGACATTGCTAGACGAAAGGCTGAGGCCGCAATTGAGCTACTAAAGAATCGAGAAAAAGGTCCCTTCTTAGTTATTTCTGCAGATACTGAAGTTATTCATGCGAATCAATTGATGGGAAAGCCAGAGGATGAGCAAAAAGCTATTGAGACTTTAGTCCAGCTATCAGGTCAGTGGCATCACGTTACGACGGCTTTAGTGATTATTACCTACCCTGACAACATTCTTCTGACTCATATTGAAACAACTAAAATCAAATTCAAAGATCTATCCCTAAACACCATTAAAACTTATGTTGCAACAGGTGAACCCATGGATAAAGCCGGAAGTTATGGAATTCAAGGGCTAGGTCGAAATCTCGTTGAAGTGATTCAAGGCGATTTCGAAAATGTAGTTGGCTTACCAGTGAATGCTTTAGCACAGCTCTTAGCTGATTTAGACCTAGGTCCAGAGAAAAAATAAAGTAAGTTTAAGAAAAAATTACCCAGCTTACTCCTTCGCCCCTATACTCAAAGTATGGCAATGGAAACAGTTCTTTCACAGCTAACGTCTCAATGCCGACCAGCAAAAATTGTTGCCGTCTCTAAACTTCAATCATTAGAAAAAATCGAATCACTCTATCAACAAGGTCAGCGAGACTTTGCGGAAAATTATGTCCAAGAAGGAATAGAAAAATTAGATGCCTTTACCACTCATCAAGATATCCAGTGGCATTTCATCGGCCATCTTCAAAGAAATAAAGTTCGCTCTATCATTGGAAAATTTACACTTATACATTCAGTAGACTCTTGGCGCTTGTTGGAAACAATTTCACGAGTAGCTGGTGAATTAAATTGCGAACAAAAAATTCTTATTCAAATAAATATTGCAAAAGAAGAAAGCAAAGGAGGCTTTGCGGTTGAAGAGCTTCAGGAGCAATGGGCAAAGATCATTGAACTCCCACATATCAAGATTATGGGATTTATGACAATGCCACCCCTTTGCGACAATCCTGAGGAAAATCGGCCCCATTTCAAAAAATTAAGAGAATTGAGTAACCAGTTTCGAGCACAGACGAATCTAAACCATCATCCACTCGTGGAACTTTCCATGGGGACTAGTCACGATTTTAAAGTGGCTATTGAGGAAGGAGCCAGCCTTGTCAGACTTGGTACAATACTATTTGGGGAACGAACAGCAAAAGTCTAGAGTGAACAGTATGAATAAAATATTAAAATCAAAACGTCTCGGTTTTATTGGCGCTGGCAATATGACAAACACAATGCTGAGAGGAATTCTCGAAGCAGGTGTGATATCTGTTGGACAGATAACTGTTTCCAATAGAACTGTCGGAAAACTCGTAAAATTAAATGCTAACTATGGGGTCAATACCACTTCATCTAATGAGCAAGTAATTGAAGACTCAGATATTATTATCTTATCGGTGAAACCTCAGGATCTTCTCAGTGTCATTGAGCCCATTGCCAGTGCTTTTTACGAAGGACAAATAGTTGTTAGTGTTGCTGCTGGCATTCGCATGGAAACTCTCGAAAAACATTTGCCTCAATGCCGCATTGTACGAGTGATTCCCAACACTCCTTCATTAATTGGCCAAGGGGTCATCGGCTATTTTCCCCAAGAAGATGCTGAGCCCGGACTCAATCAATTGATAGAAGCGTTGTTCAATCCTATGGGGCAAGTCTTGCAATGCGAAACTGAAGATCAATTAGAGGCTCTGCTTGTAGGCTGTTCTTCTGGCACAGGCTTTGTTTATGAGTTGATGATGTATTTTCAAGATTGGCTCAACGAAAATGGTTTTGACAGTGAAATTGCCGAGAAGATGACTATTGATACTTTTTTGGGAGCTGCAATGCTCGCTTCTCAATCGAAAGAAACCTTAGAAGAACTCCAAGCCAAAGTAACCTCCAAAAAAGGTGTAACTGCAGCTGGACTTCAGTCTATGCGGGAACTCGAAATTGAGAGAGCTCTGAGGATTTCACTAGAAAAAGCAGCCCTTCGCAACAAAGAGCTAGCAAAAGAGTATAAATAAAATTTTGAATTGTTTGATAATCAGGTTATCCTAAAAAAGATTGTTCATGGAGGAACACACAATGAAAATTACTCCTATTGATATTGCTCATAAGTCATTTGGCCGCAAAGCTTTTGGATTGAATCAGGATGAAGTCTACGAATACTTGCAAGCCATCTCTCAAGCAATGGAGTCTTTAATTCATGAGAGAAATGCTCTCAAAGAGACTCTTCGCGAAAAAGAATTGAGTTTGTTAGAATATAAGGAGCGCGATCAGGTTCTCAAAAATACAATTTCTACAGCTACTCAAATGGCAGATCGGCTCCGCCAAGATGCTGAAAGAGAAGCAAAGTTAATTATTGCAGACGCACAACAAAAAGCTGAAATCATCACTCGTGATTCTCGTGACTCTTTAAAGAAAACTTATCAAGAAATTGGAGACCTTAAAAAAGCTCGAATGCAATTTGAAGTGAATCTAAAGGCTTTAGCCCAAGCGCACATTGCACTTTTAGAGCAAGGTGAAAAATACATGCCTCAAATGCAGCTTCCTGAACACTCAATTGCTCCCTAGGAGTTAGAGTCTCGGCGCTCATCAAGTTTTGTTACTTAAAAGGCCTCTCAATCGAGAGGCCTTTTTTATTATCTATTTTTTAGATTTTGGCTTGGCTTTCTTCTTTTGACGTAATTTTACCTCAACTTCAGGTCGAGCCTTCTTTTCGTCTAAACGAGGCGCAACAGAAGGCGATGGCTGACGGAAGAGCTTTTGGTTAACTCCATCATCGTACTGCTCTTGAAACTGTTTAATATGTGTTTCTGTACTGATGGGCTCTTGATCTTGGAACATTTTCGATTTTTTATTAGGCTTAACTGTAGGAATGATATCCAAGCTCGGCTCATCATTACTACCCCACTTACTAGTATCAAATGAGTAGCGTAACATGACATTGCCATAGTACCCATTGGCCATATTGGCCCCATTAATGCTAATACCACCACCAACATGAGCAACCCACATCCCACCCACTCTAAAGCGATAGTAAGCTCCAGTCTCCATGAGAGATGGGTTCACGCCATAATGATAAAGAGAACCGCCATTCACGCGATCAGAAACATCCGTACGGTCGCTTTTAGTGGGTGTATCAACATCATCTGTAACACTGGCAAAACCAGAAAAAGTGACCCCTAAACGGGAGCGGCGAAACTTCCACTCTATGCCAACACCATAAGGCAAAAGATAGGAACGATTTTTATCACGATAAGTAAAACCAAAATTTACAAATCCATTGTAGCTATCAAACTCTTTCTGCAATGTGATCTTGGGTTTAATCTCAAATACCCCCTCAGTCAGCATCACAGAATCTGTATCGATTTCGTAAGTTTCCAAAGGAATCAGCAGCTCCACTTCTGGTACAATCTCAAAGTTGTCAAACTGCATAAGATATTCAGCACCTACCCATGCATCTCGTACGTTGGAGTTATTGCGCACAGTGGTAGCATCTTTGCTCTCAGCCATGGCAAAGCCCACACCACCAAAAACACTGGCGTTCCTACCCAAAATATATCGAGTGCTCAGATCAAAATCTGTTTGTTGAAAATATTGTCCTGAAGGCAACCCCACAAAACTTCCGCCTGAACTCGTAAAGTTTGAGTTGGTATAATAGTAACGAGTGCCTACCTGAAACTCCCAGAAGTCACGCGGAAAGCGCTTTACATTGTCAGTTGCATAGGCAACGGCGCCCTGAAGTAAGCAAAAGCAAAAAAGCACTGACCTTTTAAGAAGATAGGTTGCAATTTTCATGACTCAATCATATTAACTGAATTCAAGTTATGGAAACAAACTCAATCGACAACAAGAAAGCTCAACTAGCCATTATTTTTCTAACAGTATTTATTTACTTGGTTGGTTTTGGCGTGATTATACCAATACTCCCCATCTTAAGTCGTGATTTTGGCGCAACAGCACTGCAAACGGGACTTCTCTTATCTGTTTATTCAGTCATGCAATTTGTCTTTGCTCCCTTCTGGGGAGGACTCAGTGATCGTTTTGGTCGTAGGCCCATCATTGTTTTTTGTCTTTTAATGGAAGGCCTTTCTTACATCCTTTTCGCATTCGCACGAAATCTTGAGATGCTATTTGTTGCTCGCCTTCTTGCAGGTTTTTTTGGGGCTAGCCTGTCCACAGCTTCTGCCTACATTGGTGATGTGACCTCTGAGAAAGAGCGCTCTAAGGGAATGGCTCTTATTGGTGCTGCTTTTGGCTTAGGATTTGTTGTCGGTCCTGCGCTTGGTGGAGGCCTTACCGTCTGGGCGCAAAGCATATCGCAAGAGCCACACTTTGATACAAGTTTTGCGGCCTTTTGGGTTGCGGGAATTTGTTTTGCGACTTTTATTTTTGCCTTTAAGTTTCTAAAAGAGTCTCTTGATAAAAGTAAACGCACTCAGCAAAAGAAAAAGAGATTTCAGCTTCTGTGGAACTACCTCCAAAGGCCGACAATTAATTCCCTCATGATTGTATTTGGCCTTTGTGCTCTCGCCATGTCAGCAATGGAAGCCACGCTCATTCTCTACATGGGAGATCGTTTTGCGTGGACAATCAAAGAAGTCAGCTTTGGTTTTGCTTATATCGGTATATTGATTGTTTTTACTCAAGGCTTTTTAGTGCGCAAACTTTTGCCAATGTGGGGAGAACGCCAAGTTTTAAGTTTAGGCCTATTTCTTTTTGTTGTTGGCTTAGGCCTCATCCCTGTGAGTGAAAACTTATCCCTGATGGCTATTGCCATGACATTACTCTCTATAGGCAATGGCCTTTGTAACCCTTCTGTTATGGGCAGCATCAGCTTGCTCGCAGACGCTCAAGAGCAAGGGAGTGCGATGGGCGTGACTCAATCACTTTCGGCACTGGGGAGAATCCTCGGGCCAGCTTTAGGTGGCTTTATTTACCAAGCTTGGTTTATTGGTGGCCCTTTTATATTTAGCTCAGCTCTCGCCGCCGTCGCCCTCATTATGGTTCTGGTTAATTTTAAAAATCTCCCTCAACAGGCAAAGGTGTAGTGTGGATTTTAATGTTATTTCTTATTTTCAACTCGATAATTTAGTTCGCACACGCACGCACTTTATTTTTATTAATTATGCTGAAGACATCTCTTCATGGTTTGGACCTCTTGAAAAAATTCACTTACGTAATTTTCAAAGAAATTGGCCTCCCAATGATGTCGTCACTGAACTGCAAAACATGAAGGCCCCTCTTGAGCAAGCCATCGTAGTACTTTGCCAAGATGGCCACAAATCAAAAGAGCTTGTAAATCAACTTACAAGCTCGGGTTATCTTAATGTCTATTATGTCGATAATGGCTATGAAGGATTGTTAAAAGAAAAAGGCGTCGGCTCATCTACTTGAGCTTTAAAGTGAGCTCGGCAACGAGCTTCGTAGGCATCTGTAGATCCCACCAAAACTTTATTGTCTCCACCTGATGTTCTTTGTGTACGACTTGCTGGTGATCCACACACAACACATACAGCATGCTGTTTAGTTACAGATTCAGCAATAGCCATTAGAGTTGGCATTGGCTCAAATGGATTGCCCTGCCAATCAACATCTAGCCCTGCAATGATCACTCGCAAACCACGATCCGCAAGATCTTGTACAACTTTTACTAAGTTCTGGTCAAAAAACTGTCCTTCATCTATTCCCACCACTTTTGTATCTGCCATTAAATGTTGCCAAATATCTTCAGAGTTCGCAATTGGCATTGAGGCCATAGAATTACGATTGTGAGAGGTTACCTCCGTAGCATGATAACGATCGTCAATAATGGGCTTAAAAACTTGCACTTTTAAGCGTGCCAACTCCGCTCGGCGTAGGCGACGAATCAACTCCTCTGTTTTTCCACTGAACATGGAACCAACAACAACCTCAATCCAGCCACGACCTTGAATGTATGAAAATTCAGACACAATTCCCCCAAAAACCCCATTTATTCACAGGCTCTCTTCGGTATAAAGCCTAAACTCACCCTAACAACCCGCTTCTTCTATGACCCAAGGCAGAAAGTGCCTAGAAAGCTTGCAGCCGCGGGGCGTTTGCAGCTAGGACCACCCTCTGTGCTAAAAAAGACTAGAACCTTTCAGATTCAAATCTCACATTTTAAGAAGTTTGCTCTTCTGACAACTTTGGCGTTTATCACTTTGGTGAGCTATGGTTGTGATGGCGTGTATTGGGATCATCACCAGGCTCGCTTTGAACTTCAACAGCGAGCCCCCCTAAAGGTTATCACTGTTCGCAACCCCATTACTTTTAATAAAGCCAAAAATGGGGCAACTTTTGGTATTGAGCACGATTTGCTTGAGGGCTTTGCACGCAAGAACAATCTTAAAATAGAATTTAAGGCCTATGGCACTCCCGCTGAGGCCCAAGATGCTTTTGAGCGCGGTGAAGGAGATATATTAGCGAATCGAACCTTGCAGCTTTTGAATAACCATTATTTTTCTGCTGGCCCAGCCTACGAGGAAACAACTTTAGCTCTCTACTGCCCTAGCCAAGCA